>NZ_JBQSVO010000160.1:0-5614 GCF_052376275.1 Pseudoalteromonas sp. AOP7-A1-14
GCAAAAATATTTTTAGAAATCCAAAAAGAGTACGGTAGTTTTAATGAATATATTTGGTCGTTTGTTGGCTCAAAGATCATTAATAATAAGTGGAAAGACAGCTCTGAAGTTCCATCGAGTTCCTTAGAATCAGAAATGATGAGCAAGGCCTTAAAGAAAAAAGGTTTTAAGTTTGTGGGCCCAACAATTTGTTATGCGTATATGCAAGCAGTAGGAATGGTTAATGATCATGTTGTTTCTTGTTTTAGATATAAGGAAATAATAGCGTTACAAAATCACACCTAATAAGTCATTAAACCAGAACAAAAATACGTTTGCTGTTTTCGTTCCTCAACCATTTTAGCAAATGTATTTTTTCCACTTGAGTAGGCGTTATAAACAATGGAGTTTCGATGATAGAAGTCTTGGGAATAGTTGCATCGTTGTTGGGGATAATCGCTTTTTTTGCGGTAGGCCCCAAAGATTTATTAGCAAACTTAAAAGGCTGGTTTGTTGAACCTATAACCTCAATAAATAAGCACAAAAATAAATTAGATATACGAACATTGTTTGATTTACTGAAAGTGGAAGATATCCGTCAAGAAAATATTTTCACTAAAAAAACGCTTAAAAAAGATAGTTTTGATGCTGATGTTCTCTCATATGAATATAAATTTACTGAAGAACTTCAAAAAATAAAAGATGACGAGATAAAAAGTAAACTAGATTATGCACAAAAAAATGGTATCACGTTAGACAATAATGCATCTTTTGCTCTTAGGCGTATTGATGTTAGTAGGCCTGAAGGAAAGGATGGTAAACGCCATAATGTATACAAACTGATGATGGAGCGAACAGATTATCATAGCTTTGTTTTTCCTAATCTATGCTTAGATAAACTATATTATAATGAAGCAACTCAAGAAAATCACTCGCTGCGAGATAGGCTATCACTTGAGCAAGAGTTGCTTTCAATATCAAATTTAACAGATCTCCCCCAGTGTCAGTTTAAAATTGGTACAGGTACTTTATTAGTAACTAAAGATGGTTTTTTAATCTGCTCTGTAAGATCTAAAAATCAATTGGTAGCTGGAAAACAAGATAAAAACGAAATAACAGTACATTTATCTGCCGCAGAAGGTATGTACCGTTCGGTTAATAATCCATCAAGTGGCGATGTTGATACCAATGGTAAACCATCTCCCTTTATTACTAGTTCGCGCTCGATAATAGATGAACTAAACCTCAGAGAAGAAGATTTTAATGCTGAGGATATAGAGTGCCTTGGTTATTTTATGGACTTAAAAAGAGCGCAGCCATTCTTTCTTTTCTATTTAAAAGTTAATTTGTCTGTAGATGACTTCTTTGCAATCTATTCAAATACAAGCACAGACATTCATGAAAACGAAGCTATTTTTGCTTTGCCGAAAAACTTCGATAACTTGAAAGGCTTGTTTACGGGTAAAAGAATTAGTGATGTAGGTGCTAAATACCCGAAAATATATGATGATTTTTTTAGTGTAAGAAGTTCTTATAAAATAAGAATTGCGTCTAATCATGCAAAAGCAGGGTTTGCCACATATGCATTTAAAGACTTAGGCCCAATAACGCGAGATTTGCTTTAAAGCGTTATGACAAGTCGTTTAACAAGACAAAAGAGTTGGCTTTTATTCGTTCCTTGCCACGACCTCTAGATACACGACTAAGTCAGTAGAATACTCATTGAAGTACTTAAAACAACAAAAAAGCCACGTAACCTCGGGTTACGTGGCTTTGTTATCAGTGCTTTAAAGCTTGGGTTACTTTGCTTCTTCTTGCGTAATTTGTTCAAGTGCTTGAACAAATGCGTCACTTGGTTGGCCGCCGCTAATGGCGTATTTATCGTTGATGATAAATGTCGGTACTGAGGTAATACCGAGTTCTTTAAAGCGATTTTGCTCTTGGCGTACGGTATTTACGTATTGATCTGAGTGCAAAATGTCACGGGCAGCGTCTTTATCAAGGCCTACGCTTGCAACGACATCGAGTAATGCCTCTTCTTGATTTAGGTATTTTAAATCAGTGAAGTGGGCTTCAAAAAAGGCCATTTTCAGCTCAGTTTGTTTATCATGTTCGCGTGCCCATGTTAATAAACGATGTAGATCAAAGCTGTTGATCATAATGCGTTTACCGTCAAAATTAAATGTGAATCCTGCGCGTTTTCCGGCATCGAGCATGTTTTGACGATTCTCATCGCCTTGCTCTTCGCTCAGGTTGTATTTTTGCTGTAGGTGTTCGTTTAAGTCTTGGCCTTCAAGGGGCATGTCTGGGTTTAGTTCAAACGGATGCCAAGTAATATCAGCGTTTACTTTATCTTTAAGCTCTTCTAGGGCGGTTTCAAGGTTTTTATACCCAACCACGCACCAAGGGCACATTACGTCTGAAACAATATCAATTTTGAAGTCTTTCATGAGCTTGCCTGTTTTTAAAGTGTATAAAGATTATATGCAGGCGCGGGCTAATAAATTCAAGGGCAGGAGTTTGTGAGCTTTAGTGCTTACTCATCACTGCACGATATAGTCTGACCGTGCGGTGATGGATTAATTTGAAGCTTATTAACTTTTTAAACCAAATGGGTTGTCAATGCTGTGCGCCGGCTCCGTAAACCATTTAGGTCCGTTATCGGTCATATAGAAGTGATCTTCTAAACGTACGCCAAATTCATCAGGGACAACCAACATGGGCTCGTTACTAAGGCACATTCCTGTGGCAAGCGGGGTTTTATCACCGCCAACTAAATACGGCCATTCGTGAATATCTAAACCAATGCCATGGCCGGTACGATGTGGACAACCTGGGGTTTGATACTCGGGCCCTAAACCTTGCGCGGCTAAATATGAGCGGGCTGCGCCGTCAACGGCTTCACAAGTTTCGCCAATTTTTGCGGCGTTGAAGGCAGCTATTTGTGCGGCTTTTTCATAATCCCAAAACTGGCGTTGGCGCTCGGTTGCTTCGCCGTATACGTAAGTGCGAGTTATGTCTGATAAGTAATCGTGTACTTTACAGCCAGTATCAATTAATACCATATCGCCTTTTTTAAGAATTTGTGCATCTTTTACACCATGTGGGAATGATGTTGCAATACCAAATAATACGATGCAAAAATAGTTCCCTGGTGCGCCTACTTTTTGGTGTGCTTGTTTGATAAAAGCTTCAACCTCGGTTGTGCTAATCCCCTCATGCAGCATGCTAGCGGTGGCTTGATGAACGGCCAAGGTCATATCCATAGCGCGCTGTATCAGTACTAGCTCATTTACTGATTTATGCATACGACAATGGGCAGTTACAGGCTGTGCATTAACAATATTCAAACCCGTTTGCGCTTTATTTATGCCATCAAAAATAAAAAATTGCGCACTTTCGTCAATACCGACAGTGCCGTTTTCAGCAATCCCCATTTCTTTAATAATGTTGACAAATAACTGGTATGGGTTTTCATGTTCAAGCCAGCCGCGAATAGGCCCTTCAATTACTTTAAAGCCATTGAGTGAGCCAATTTCAAAATCAGGGGCTATATATTGCACGTCGCCTTTAGCAGGTAAAATTGCGCCGACCATACGCTCACTTGCGTACCAGCGCATGCCGGTAAAGTAGGTTAAATTAGTGCCTGCGTTTAAGTAAATAGCATCAATATCGTTGGCTTGCATGTAGGCTTGCGCGCGAGCTATACGCGCCAAGTATTCATCTGCTTGAATTGGGCTTAAATCGTCGGTCATATTCGTTAGGCTAGCAAGTGCCTGTTCTTTGGTTTGAATACCAATACCGTTGGTTGTCATTGTGCTCTCCTCGTTATTTTTAGCTATTGTAACGAGCGAAAGACTTGAGTGCAAACCGTTGCGATGAGAGAAAAAACATATATAAAGCTTACGCTAAAAAGTAGTTACTTTTTAGCGTAAGGTAAGCGCTTTATTACCTTGGTTGTATGATAGCTATCAAGGCCGCTTACGGTGACCGTATTTATTGATTCTAAGTCTATAAAGCCATCGCTTTGAATTGCGCTTTGTTCTATATGCAGGTCAATTATTTCACCAATTACAAGTTCGGTGCCATTGATAGCAAGATGCTGATGCTCGACGAGTTTAAGCGCATATTTTAATCGGCTTTGTGCTACAAATGGAGCATTACAGCCTGCTAAGTATTCAGTTGTGAGGCCGGTTGCATCAAACTCGGACTCTTCTTTATCGAAGCGTGCTGAAGTTTGGTGGGCTTGCTCAACGATATCACTATTTACTTGATTTATGGTATATACGCCGGTTTCTTTAATGTTTTCAAAGGTGTGTCGTGGCACGCTGTGCGGGCGGATTATCATGCCAATCAGAGGTGGATGTGCACCTAAATGAAAAACTGAACTAACAATCGCTAAGTTGGTTTTGCCGTTACTGTCTTGAGTGCCAATTAGGTTTGCACTTTTAAAGCCCGATAATGAATTGATTAAATGCGCGCGATAGCGGCCATCTAACTCATTAATTTCGTTTATTGTTAAATGCATGGTGTATTCCTTGTCAATTAGTTTGTCTAGCTTACTAATTAAGATAAAGCGGCTAAGCAATCAGTACGATTAATACCAAATAAAATGATTGTTTTAAACATTATTTTTGCACCGCTGTCAGCTAGATTTAGAGGTTAATTTTTATTATAGGCACTTGGTGACTTACGGTATTTAGCAAACACCCAATAAGCTAAATCGGCAATGAAACGAATGCCCGGTAGCTTAAATATTTTTAACCAAGAGTGCTTACCAACAATTTCCCACGCGGCAAAAGTTACGTCTAAACCGTAAATCATCTCGCCATTGTTGCGCTTGCCGTGTAAAAAAGCCAATGCGTCAGCGCGCTTTATGTAACTAAAGCGAGTTTCAAAATCAGCGGCATTTATATCTTCTAAAGTAATAAGATTGTGTGTATCTGCTTGCTTTAATTGCTGCATTTCTGTGTTACATAATGGGCAATCACCGTCGTAGAATATAATCATCAATTACACTTTTTAGCTTTTTAATTATTTCTTGTTACGAAATAGAATATAGTTTGGATCTGTTAAATCATGTTTATGAATGTTATTAATAGATGCTCAAAATTATAAAGGTAAGTTGCTGGTACGTTTTTTACCGCTATTTAGACTCCACATCTTGAATCGTTCAGCACGTTTTAAAGCCTTTATAGTATAAACATCAACAATGGAGTATTCTCGATGAGTGAACAATATGCCGCCCTTAGGGGTAATGTAAATCTGCTTGGGCAGCTTTTAGGGCAAACAATTAAAGACTCTCAAGGGCAAGAAATTTTAGATAAAGTAGAAGAAATTCGTGCTTTAGCTAAATCTTCTCGAAGCGGCAACAGTGAGGATCGTCAAGCATTAATTAATGTATTACATGCACTAAGTGATGAGGAACTCTTGCCCGTGGCACGTGCCTTTAATCACTTTTTAAACCTAGCCAATGTGGCTGAGCAATTTCATACTGTATCGCGCTTTAATGATGTGGGATTTTGTCAGTTAGCACCTTTAACGCAAACGTTAAAAACCTTAGTTAATAGTGCTAAAAATGGTGAGGTAGATGCAAATCATATTGCAGAAGCTCTGTCTAAATTACACATTAATT
>NZ_JBQSVO010000161.1:0-5539 GCF_052376275.1 Pseudoalteromonas sp. AOP7-A1-14
CACCAACGTTGCTCTAACTAACTTAGCAGTTGGACGTAATGCAAATTGCGTATAAGCTCGCTTGTTTGTTTTGTTGTATTTTGAGTATTTTTTTTGCAACAACATTTCCTATATCTCCATTTTATTGTGTGTAGTGTGTCGCTTAAGTATTTAGGTTATTTAATCAAGCTTGTTGATTTAAATTTAGTCGCCCTGTGCAACCCAGGTAGAACCTACCCCCACTTCCGACTCTTGAATGTAATGTAGCCCTTTTGCTCCAGCACCCCCTTGCGCACCCTCTGGATTAGTTTCAGTTAAGGTGTTTGGTGCGGTAACAAAGTCAGGCTCTTCTTTATCATTTTCAGCTGGATTTTGGTCTATAGCGCCATCTGAATCGAACTTGCCATTACCATTAACGCCTCTAATATCAACCCAGCTTTCATCTTCAACATCGCCAGATGAATAACTATCACTAAAACCGAAGTTGTTTGAGAAGACTGATTCATCGTGATTTATTAAGTCGCAGTCATATTCAAATGAGTGGTCGCTGCTGCTAGCATCAAAAGGTAAAAACAACCCTTGAGCTTCGGCATTGTCATTTAAACCATTAGCAATTAAATTTGCGTCAAAGTTAATAACAAAGAAGTTTTTTGTTAAGCCGTATAACGTTTCATGGAACTCTTCATTTAAGTCATCACAATCATCAGCTGAGACTTTAGAGCCAACCTCTGTACTAAAAACAATAGGTTGAATAGAGTTAAGCACCGTATTTTTGTTCACATTAAGGGTAAAGTCACCCGGATTGTCGAGTATAGTTTGGTTGCCATCTCTTGGTACTCCGCCATCTCCTTGTGAAAGCGGGTTAGCAGTAAACACGATACCACCGGTTTCTTTACCATCTGCACGAATACCAGCAATATAGTTGTTGCTCACGGTATGGCCCAAAGGAGTGATTAAAACACCGCCTGGCCTATCATCACTGTCCATAATCTCAGAAGTACGGATCATAATATTGTCAGTAACCGTATTGTAGCCGCCATCTTCGAGCGAAATAGCACCATTAGGATTAATAACCGTATTGCCCTTAATTGTTGCCCCTGAAGTTTGAACGCGCATTAATCGGCGCCCCGTAATAAAGTTATCTACACGGTTATATTGCACAGTTAAATTTGCATCAGTGGCAGCAGCGTTGCCGGTTGTATTGCCGACATTGATTAGCATCAAACTAGAGTCATAACTTACGATTTCATCACCTTCGTCAATCTCATTGGTAAATAAGTTATACTGCAGCGTATGATCAACACTTGAGGAGGCCATTTTGATTACTGAGCCTTCAAGCGCATTGTCACGGTTTGTGAAGGTATTACGTTCAATTAGAGCGTTATTCCCTTGTAATACCATCCAGTGGTAGGCCTCGTTGTTTAAAGTTTCATCCTCGCCATCCATGGTATTTTCAGAAAATACAAAGTCGTCACCTTCAGAATAAATAACCGCGGCTTCTTCAAGATCACAAAATGAATCGATTTTGGTGTCAATGTTTATAAAACTCAGGCCGCTTATCTCAGCACCAACCACACCACTGGCAACATGAAAACAAGTTTCACCAAGAATCTTCGGGGTTTCCCCTTCAACGGCACGTAAAGTCACTGCACTAGTTAATAGAATAGGCTCCATATCATCATAATTATTGCTTTTAAGCCCAACAACAGTACCATCAGCTAAACCAGTATTGACGGCTCCTACAAGTTCATTAGCGTCACTAACTATCTGACTATAAACTAAAGTAGTCAGGGCACCTTCAACGGTCGCTTCTGGGAAATTATCATTATCGTTATAAGTAGCGCGGACAGAAATAATTGCACCAGCATAATCTGAAGGAGTGAAAGTTTTACTATTTTCACCGACAACTTCTACTCCATCAGCTAACCAAGTATAAGAAATATTAGCTTCGTCAACACCGTTGTTATCAAATACCTCAGCTGTTAATGGAGCATCGGCTAGATAAGGAACAACCCCTGAAATCTCCACACTACCAGGTTCATCAATCGCAAATTCGGTGACAGGACCAACAGGTTCAGATAAATTATCTTCTGGAAAATCATAGTCATCGATATAGGTTACTTGCACGGTTATCGACATACCTAAAAGTGACGGATCAACAACATAGGTACTTTGTGTTTCACCGGCTATTGCTTCATCATCTACAAACCATTGATAAGTAATTTCATCAGGTAAACCATCTGGATCACTAGGAACAGCAGTTAACGTATCGCCAAAAGCTGGTGTACCTTGAACAATAACGTCACCTTCAAAATTAACACGCTTGACTGGAGTTGTTGCGCTAGAGGTTGCGGATTCTTCAAAGCCTCTGTCATCTACAAAAGTAGCCATCACGGTGATAGCAGCGTCCAGCTGTGCCTCTGTTAGCTCAAGCGTAAGCAGTACTTCATCTTCTATTTCAACACCGTCAGCAAACCACGTATATATAACAGTGTCGCTATCAAAACCATTTTCATCTGCAACATTCGCAGTTAACGTTGAGCCAATAAGTGCATCACCTGTAAGCGTGACCGTAGAGTCAAAAGCAACAGCTGAAACATTATCCGTTGGCTCACTAAGATGTGACTCATTAATTCCACCATCGTCGGTGTAAAGTGCCTGCACTGTAACTGGCAGGCCTACTTGTTGATCAGTAAGTGTAAATGATGAACTGTTAGCCCCCGAGATCATCTCACCATCTGCATACCAGTAGTAAGTAATATCAGTTGATATACCGTCAGAGTCATTGACACTTGCACTTAATGACTCACCTGTTAACGCGGTTCCCGATAGGGATACAGACCCCAGCGTATTCGTATTATTACTTGTGTCACTGTTACAACCCATTATTGCTGCTGCAACAGCGCATAGTGCAAAGTTTTTTAAGTTCATAAAGGTTCTACTCTCCAATTGCATGGTTATAATTTTTTAGTAGCTCTCAAGTCAACATATTACCAAATGAACGAAAATGTTATTACCAAATTATTTTACATTTACGTACAATTGTTAACCAAGGGGTAATATAATCATACTAAAATGAAACTTACCAGTACAATCGATCAATAAATACAACATTTAATTCACAATTAATCCTCCAAACTTTAATAGTAAGGGATCAACTAAGACTAAAGGTCAGTAACAACCTGCACAGGATGGGCATTACCAATTAACATGCACTGGTAATAAAGTAAAAATTAATATTTGCTTTGAAATTTTACAAGAGGGTTTTTAAACAGACTTAATTGGTTAGAGGTGTAATCTTTTAGAATTTAAACTTATGGGGGTGTAGCTACGATAGCAGCTTAGCGGCATAAAAAACTAAGTCACTTTGACTATATGTCAAAGTGACTACTTAACTTGAACTTACTATTAAATTTCTACTTCATTCATTGCTTGCAGAAATATATCTTTAGGTGCGACAGCACCAGGTTGCTGAATAACCGTAGCCGCCGCTTTTGCAGCCAATTTTACGGCATCAGTGACAGTGTGTGCTGACATACGAGCACCAAGATAAACACCATTAAAGGCATCTCCAGCAGAGGTTGTATCTACTACATTTTTAACCGGCGTGATGCTATGGCTTAACTGTGTGTTATTTTCAATAGTTACAACTGATTCAGGGCCATTTTTAACTACTATTTCTGATAGTTCATATGACTTACAAAAATCAACTACACCTTCCACACTATGAATATCATAAAGCTTGGCAAAATCTTCAACTCCAGGCAGTACAATATCAGCTAAACTAAATGCTTGATCGTATTGTTCTTTAGTTTCCTCGGTCGTTTGCCACAGACGTTCACGGTAGTTAGGATCAAAAACAATCTTTACTCCCGCTTTTTTAAGTTCAGCCAGCTTTTGCCAAAATAGTGATCTGGCACCTTGCTCTATAACAGCCAACGAAATACCTGAGAAAAAGAACATTTCTGCAGATGCTAAATCCGCAAGCGTATCAGCATCTAAAAAATCAACCACTTTTTTGGCAGCAGAATCATTACGCCAATAGGTGAAACTGCGTTCTCCTGCTTCATCAGTTTCAATGTAATACATGCCAGGTACTTTATCGTTATGCGCAAAAACAAATTGAGTGTCTATCATTTCACTGCTAAAACGCTCACACATTTGTTCACTTAGTTTATCTTGCCCAACGGCAGTGACCATCGATGCAGTAACATCAGGGAAGCAGCGTTTTAAATATACAGCTGAATTATAAACATCCCCAGCGAATGACTTATATAAAGTTGATTCACTCATTGCTCTGAGCTCAACCATACATTCACCAAAAAAATAAATGTTTTTCATTTTAAATACTTACCATAAGTAACGCTCAGCGATGGGACAAGGATATGTCCGCACCGCGTAACTTTTATATCAAATTATTAGAGCTTCTTTAGTGGCTCAATTTTTGGAATTAGTATCCAAACAGCTGCCATCGCAATAATCGCTAATGACGCACCTATTACAAACGCAGGCATATAGTTCCCTCCGGCGGTTAAATAAGGAACTAGCGAAGTTAATCCTACTGCACCTAGTTTAGCAGCCATACCTGAAAATCCAGATAATGTACCCACTGCTTTTTTACCTAATAGGTCGCTTGGTAATGTTTGTACATTGCCAATGGCTGTTTGAAAACCAAACAAGATAACGGCCATAATTAGTACAGCCACAACTGGCTCACCTGGATCCGCCATAGCAAGTAAAGCAGGCAACATAATCAAACACCCCAGCGTAATTGTCAGCTTTCGTGTTTTATCAGTATTCCAGCCGGCCTTAAGCCTGTTTTGCGCGAGTAATCCACCAAACCAAGCACCAAACATCGCACCAACATAAGGAACCCAACCATATATACCAATAGATTTTACATCCATGCCATACACTTCATTTAGGTAGATAGGTATCCAAAATACAAATAGCCACCAAATTGGGTCAATTGCCGCAGACGCAATTATAACGCCCCAGCTTTGCTTACGTTTTAATAACTCACCAGTTGAAGGGTTATACTCATCTTCGTCACTAGTTTCTTCACCATTATCATCAAGTCGTTTTTGGCCAGTTAATATATATTCACGTTCTTCTTCTGTGATCCACGGGTGAGAACCTGGTGGTGATTTAACTAGAATTAACCAAGGTAATAACCAAAGAAAGCCCAGTGCACCTATAATGATAAAGACTAATTGCCAGCTAAAGTAAACTGTTAAATAAGCAATAAGAGGAATTGCAATAATACCGCCAATGGCTGCGCCGGAGTTAAAAATCCCCTGAGCAAGTGCACGCTCTTTCGTAGGAAACCATTCTGCATTACCTTTTGCAGCACCTGGCCAGTTACCCGCTTCGGCAACACCTAAAATAGCGCGGAACAAACTAAAACTCAGAACACCTTGCGCCAATGCGTGTGCAATAGTAGCAAGAGACCAAACACCAATAGAGAGTACAAAACCTAAACGAGTACCTATCCAGTCAAATATTTTACCAAATATAGCTTGGCCAAAAGCATAAGCAAACACAAACACAATTGAAATAT
>NZ_JBQSVO010000162.1:0-5452 GCF_052376275.1 Pseudoalteromonas sp. AOP7-A1-14
GGTATAAGCGCTGTCACTCCAAAGCTTGCTGTGATTGGGTGTTCTATTTCTTTAATATTAAATATATTTTTGTTGAGCTGCAGAATGATTTTATTAAATAAGCCCCTTATCTCTTCGTAGGTATACATGGGTAGAATCATAACAAACTCCTCTCCACCCAAACGAAATAAGGCGTCACTTGATTGTAGTGTTTTAATTAAAGTTTGAGAAAACTCAATCAAAGCCGCATCTCCAACATCATGCCCGTAAGTGTCATTTATATACTTGAAAAAGTCGATATCTGCTATAGCTACATATACTTTTCTAGACTTATACTCCGCTTCATCTTGGTAAAGAGGAAAATGAGCATTAAATGCGCGCCGATTTGGGAGTTGTGTTAAAACGTCTTTAAACGCTTGCACTTTCATTTCTTTGGCTAGTGCTTTAAGCCACTTATTACGCACATGTAATTGCCTTTTTATAATATGCTCATGGGCTGAAATAGCAGCTCCAGCTAAATTAGTTGACACATATGCTGCACAAACCATAAGTTGCGCATGTAAACTCACTGACTTGAGAATAAATAAGAGAATAACGGCTACAACACAATATATGAGTCCAACTATACATGATGACTTAAATGAGAATAGCGCTGAAAAGTATAATGAAATTAAAATTATTACATCAAAACAGACATAAAATATGTAACTATCGTTAAATAGTAATGTCATACTTTGGAGGTGAACAAACAAAAATATGACAAAACACCAACGAATATACTGGAGTTGCTTAACCGTTTTTATGTAGTTAACTGAAACAGCAACTGCAATACATATAAAAATTAGCTTCCCTCGCAAAATCAAAGTAATCTCAGGCCAAAACTCAGGCTGGACAATCATGGGGTCGCAAAAAGTAATAAAGATTAGAATAATCGCAATAATACCACTTAAATACTGCGCTATTTTTTTATCGCGGGGCAACTTACTAAGTAGAAACGCTTGCTCATCTTCCATTGACTCAAATTGACATGTCCATCTAGAGATAGGTACTTGCTGGTAGGGGTAGAGTGTTTCTAGATCTTTCATATCACAAGTTCCACAACTAATTAAAAAGCGCAACCAGTTCTTCACCGATAAAGACCCCATCGCGAGCTTAATATATTTTATTACAAATTATACTATAAAAAAATTATATTCCTTGGAATTAACAGCATTCAGTGTCACCAAAATCACTTTGCCACGGATATTATTAACTACTAAAAAACATCGTAGACGCATTTTTCAAAAAACAAGCCATCGCAGCCATAATTTTAATAAAACAAATACTCAAGTTTACTCCTAAAGAAACAAGCATTATTATAGGTACTCGATCACTGAGTAAAAATAATTAATATGTACAAACTAATTATGGATAAACTGTTTAAAACCTTACTTATGGCTTTATTGAGTTTATCTTTTCCAACTATTGCAAAAAGTATCAGTATTAATGTGTTTGCAATTCCTTCAAAACCTATTATAAATTTGGTAGAACAAACCAGTAACTCATTAAAACAAAAAGGCATCGTTAGCTTTTACGAAAAAGGCATGCCAGTACACGCCACGCTGTATTTAGCTGATTATCCTGAAGGAACTCAAGAAGCAATTAAGCGCGCAGTAAAAAGCCTTGTTGAACAACACCAAGCTTTTGCTATTACTGCTGAGGGTTTTAAAGTGTCAAAAAGTAATTGGGCATTTATAAACTTGCACTTATCTGACAAGCTACAAAGGCTTTCAGATAAAGTGACCCTCGCCCTAGCCCCCCTGCGTAACCAACATGCAATAGTTCCTGTTTGGGTAAAAAGCTATCCAAATAAATTAACTGCATTTGAACGTTACGGTAGTCCAAACGTATTTCAAAACTTTCAGCCTCACTTAACATTATTAGCCAACGAGAAAAGCCCTCAACTTGCTATTTTTAATCAGCAAATGCAAGCTCAGCCACCAAAAGCACAAGGTAAAATAATAGGTATCGGTATTGGGCTTTCAGATCAGTTTGGCCAACAGAAACAGGTGATTGCAGAGTACTTTTTTCAAAACAATAAAAACTAAGTTTTATCGTTTTTGCTCTACTAAGTAACTTTTAAGTAATTGGGTATTGCGTGTATTTGCCTTAAAGAAAGCATCAAAAATATCACCGACAATTGGGAGTAAACCACAAAAGAAATCAACCAGCATATTAAGAATGATACGAAATTTAACCCCTTTACTAACTCCCAAACGCTGCGCTTCAAAAAGTACATAGCTTGATAGAATAAGGCCTACTAAGTCACCAACTCCTGGTACAATACCAATAAGTGACTCCGCACCCAGCTTAAAATTAGTAAAAGGAATACTAATGCTACTATCGGTAAAGTGGCTAAACTTCTCTAAACGCTTGAGTGCGCCTTGGTGTTTTGAATTGTTGTTCATAAAGCCCCCCAAATCAAAAAGCGCGGAGTAAATCCGCGCCTACAATTTTGTATGCTTTAAGCGTTACACCGAGCCATTTATTGGCCCATGTTCGTGGTTAACATGTGGGTTTTGTCCGCGCTGGCGCAGTAAGTGATCCATTAAAGTAATGGCCATCATCGCTTCTGCAATTGGAATGGCGCGAATACCTACACATGGGTCGTGACGACCTTTAGTGATCATCTCTACCGCTTCGTTCTCGGTGTTAATACTGTTACCGGGAATAGTAATACTCGATGTTGGTTTGAGTGCAATTGACGCGATAATATCTTGCCCAGTAGAAATACCCGCAAGTACGCCACCTGCATGATTTGATGTAAAACCTTCTGGTGTGAGTTCGTCGCGATGCTCTGAGCCTTTTTGTTCAACCACCTCAAAACCGTCGCCAATTTCAACGCCTTTTACAGCGTTAATGCTCATTAAAGAATGGGCAAGTTCAGCGTCAAGTCTGTCAAATACTGGCTCACCTAAGCCAACGGGTACATTTTTAGCGACCACTTTCACTTTAGCGCCAACGGAGTCACCTTGTTTTTTAAGGTCACGCATATATTCATCGAGTGCTTCAATCTTACTGGCATCTGGGAAAAAGAATAAATTGTTTTCGACTTCATCCCAGTCATAGTTTTCAGCTTTTATAGGTCCTAGTTGGCTTAAACACGCCCGTACTTCAATACCATGAAATTGCTTTAGGTACTTTTTAGCGATTGAGCCTGCAGCTACACGAATAGCGGTTTCGCGAGCTGACGAACGACCCCCACCGCGATAATCGCGCTGGCCGTATTTATGCCAATAGGTGTAATCGCCATGGCCTGGACGAAAAACATCTTTAATTTTACCGTAATCTTTTGAACGTTGATCGGTATTTTCAATCAACAATCCTATACTGGTGCCTGTGGTTTTACCTTCAAACACGCCTGATAAGATTTTAATTACATCGTCTTCTCGGCGCTGGGTAGTGTAACGACTTTGCCCTGGTTTACGACGATCTAAATCTATTTGTAAGTCGGCCTCTGTGATTTCAAGGCCTGCGGGCGTACCGTCCACAACACCGCCTAAGGCAACGCCGTGGCTTTCACCAAAGGTGGACACTTTAAATAACTGCCCGATGCTATTACCTGCCATTAACTTTCCTCATTCATAATGACTACTGAGTACCGAGCCTAAGGCTCGGCTTTAATTTTTGCTGTGATCAATCAGCGAAATACGCTACTAATTGTTTTTTACTGATCACAAATACACCAAGTCCGCCTTGTTCAAATTCAACCCATTCAAACGGCGCACCAGGGTAAAGTGCATCCATATGTACCATAGAGTTACCAACCTCGACAAATAACAAACCGTTATCAGTTAGATGATCTGCCGCTTCATTTAAGATAGTACGGGTAACATCTAGGCCATCATGTCCTGATGCAAGGCCTAGCTCTGGCTCATGGTGGAACTCGCGGGGTAAATCGGCCATATCTTCGGCGTCCACATACGGTGGGTTTGCAACAATTAGGTCGTATCTTTGTCCTGGTACGCCACTAAATACGTCTGACTGAATAGGAAGTACACGGTCACTGAGCATGTAATCACTAATATTAATATCAGCCACTTCTAACGCTTCGTAAGAGATATCTACCGCGTCTACTTGAGCCTGTCCAAATACTTGTGCAAGGGCGATAGCAATACAACCAGAGCCGGTGCATAAATCTAAAATACGGTTCACTGACTCAGGCTCTTCTAGCCATGGAGTAAAACGGTTATTAATTAGCTCTGCAAATGGCGAACGTGGAATAAGCACGCGCTCATCTACATAAAATGGCATATTGGCAAACCAAGCAATATTGGTTAGGTATGGGACGGGTGTAAAATCATTAATACGCTCTGCAATTAGGCCTGCGAAACGGTTTTTTTCTGTGCTAGTTAAACGCGCATGCATTAACTCTTTAGGTGCATCAACCGGTAAACTTAACGCCGGTAATAATAGGCTTACGGCTTCATCCCATGCGTTGTCTGTACCATGACCAAAAAAGATACCTGTGCTGGCAAATTGGCTGGTTGTCCAACGTAACCAATCATGTAAGGTTGAAAGTTCTGCAACAGCTTCGTCTAGGGTTGCTTCTTCTATTAGTAATTCACTCATCTGTTATCTGCCTGCTACTTTCAAAATTATTTATTTCAATCGAGGCACAACTAAGGCCCCATGATTGCCCTATTGTAACGTCTTTTCTCTTGGTTTTAACTCGGTTTTCACTCGATTTTTAGCGTTTTTTTGTTTAGACTGCCGCCATGAAAAAAGATCCTCACTCAAACAGCCCAATCAGCACTGACGACATTGATTTGTTTCGTCAAAGTATTAGTGGTGCCAAAGTGTTTAAACAAGACACTCATCGCTTTGCTAATAAACCTAAAGTGTCACAAGCTAAGCAATTTGCCCAGCAAAAAAAGCAGCATCAGTCAGAATTTTTCTTTTCGGACGAGTATATCCCTGATATTGACACGAATGGTACGGTTAATTACGTACAGGAGGGTCAAGACCGATTTTTAGCTAAGCAGTTGCGACGCGGCGATTATATACCTGATCTAACGCTCGATTTGCATGGTCTTAATAAAGAAATCGCAAAAGATGAACTTGCAGGGCTGGTCCATGAATGCAAAAAAAGGCATTACTACTGCGCCTGTGTTGTTCACGGTATTGGCGGGCATATTTTAAGACATAAAGTGCCGCAATATTTAGTGCAGCACCCCGATATTATTGCGATGCACCAAGCGCCCCTCGAATATGGTGGTAAAGGCGCGGTACTAATTTTAATTAACTTACCGCAAAGTGATGAGTTTAGGCGCTAAACTGTAAAGTATTTTTTAACCTAAGGCTGTAATGTAGTGCAGATTTTTTCAATCATCTTTCCGCTTATTTTTATTGTTGCGCTTGGGTTTAGCAGCTGCAAGTTAAAGTTCTTTGCAAAGGAACATATTGCAGGGCTGAGCAAGTTTACGTTTTATAT
>NZ_JBQSVO010000163.1:0-5385 GCF_052376275.1 Pseudoalteromonas sp. AOP7-A1-14
GAATTTTCAGTAGTCTGTTTGGTATTGAGGTAAGGCAGCGTCTATGTAGTGTGGTTATTCCCCATAAATAGGTGATAACGCAGCATCAATGCCAAACAGGCGCTGCCCTTTGGGTTCTGCCTCGGGGCGATTTACCCTTTGTTGCCTACATTTAATCCGCAAAGGTCAACAGACACTAAGGTAGTACAATGTAAATGTACTAACGATTCGAAAGGGGGTTTCATTGGATTCACTCACACAGGTTGCGCTTGGTGGTGCTGTTGCCTTCGCAACTTTGGGCAATAAACTAGGTCGTAAGTCGTTATTAGTTGGGGTGGCGTTTGGCACGTTACCTGATTTAGATGTGCTAATTAATTTTGGAGGCGACGTCGAAAACTTTGTTTATCATCGCAGCTTTAGTCATTCTATTTTAGTACAGCTATTACTAAGCCCTTTGTTTGCTTGGCTTTTACTTACAATGAATTGGGCTAAAAGTGTGTCACTTAAACGCTGGTCTGTTGCTATTTTTTTTATTTTGAGTACCCATTCATTACTTGATAGTTTTACTGTTTATGGCACACAGTTGCTGTGGCCGCTGTCGACTTATCCCTTTGGCATATCGAGTATATTTATTATTGATCCTGTGTATACATTGCCACTTTTAGTCTCGTTTGTAACGCTTTTATTTATGCGCATACAGCCTTGTGCGCAGCGTATTAATACCTGTGCGTTAATCGTCAGTACGCTGTATCTAACTTGGGGCTTAGTAGCTAAATGGCATATCAACGAGAAGATTTATCAGGCACTTAATACGAAAAATATGACATTTACTCACTTTGAAAGTATGCCAACACCTTTTAATTCTTTGCTTTGGCGGGGAGTTGCTGTTACCGAGCAAGGACATTATGAAATATATGCATCTATCTTTGATGAGGTTGAAAACGTTGATATGCAATTTTACCCTAGTAAAAATGCCTTGTTATCACAGCTAGGTAATACAGAACAGGTTGCTTTATTAAAAGGTTTTACCAAAGGGCTTTTTGCTGTGTATCAACAAAATGAGCAAGTAATAATGAGTGATTTAAGAATGGGGCTAGAAGGCTATTATGTTTTTTCATTTGTGGTCGCTGAACTAAAAAATAAACAGTTGATAGAGGGGCAATATCAACAACTTAGTAATCGATTTCCACGCGATAAGGTTGGGCTTATTTTTGCGCGCATTGCTGATCCAAATATCGATTTAGCAAATACAGTGACAGTACCCACACCTCGTTAAATAGATTGCGGGGTTATACCTTATAGTTGGTTAAGCACCCATATACTTGACAAACTAAACGTTGGTATAGGTTTACCTGTGGCTTGTTGCTTACTTTCGAAGTATTTTCCCTAAAATTGCGTTATGATTTTATTTACATTAACCATAGCAAGGAACACCTTGAATTACTTAGCGCATCTTTATCTAGCACAGCCTACGGCGGATTCTCACTTTGGTAATTTGCTTGGGGACTTTGGTGGTCACAGGCATGTTAAACAACTGCCTATCACGGTTAAGCAAGGACTTGAGAACCATTATTTGGTTGATAAGTTTACTGATGCCCATCCACTAGTTAAAGAGGCTAAAAAGTACTTTTCACCACAGCGTAAGCGCTTCGCGGGTGTGGCTATTGATGTGGTGTTTGATCACTTTTTACTTAAACATTGGCAAACGTTTAGCAAGCAGCCATTAAGTGATTTTAAACAAATAAGCTTTAGATTGTTGGATAAGCGTTTAACGGTTATGCCACTTCGAATGCAACATGTTGTAAAGCACATGACTAAGAACGACTGGTTTAATGAATATGAAACCCTCAATGGTGTTGGGGTAGCGCTTGATAATATTACTAAACGAATTCGTTTTGCGAATCAATTTGCAGGTTCAATTGATGATATAACTCGTCATTACAATGAGTTGGATGCCCTGTTTTTAGCGTTTTTCCCTGAGTTGATTGAGCACGTCAATCGGCGAGGTCTTGAATGTGTTAATAAAAGTTAGGGTTGTCCTGCATTTTTTACTGACTATCTTCATATTTTGGCCTAGTTTGTTTAACCATTGCGCTACGAGTTATAGGCTTTTACCTGCGGTATATTGTAGTGGTTAAGCGTATAAATTTGTGATTATTATTTGTACTTGATTGAGTGTGAAGCGCTTCATATTAACCTATGGTAAAGCTTCATCCCCTATGCTTTAATAATAAAAAATAAGGGGGCGTTATGAGTAAAGATCAGTTTTTATTTAATAAATGCATATTCGCAATGCTTGTATCGGGGGCGTTTGTTGCCCCCGTATCAGCTGAGAGTAAAAAGCCAAACCAACTAGTTGAGCAGCTTTGTTCTAGCTGTCACAGCCTTAAAAATATCGAGCATAGCTCCGGTTACAGCAAAGAGCACTGGAAAATGCTTATTAGCTATATGGTTGATACAGGCAAAGATAGTAACTTAGCTGAACAGTTAAGTGGCTACCTTGCAGATAATTACCCCGTAAATACTAAACGTGAGTCAAAGGTAGTGGATGGCGATATAAAGCTACACTTTAAATACTGGCAGGTGCCAACACTTGGCCAGCGTGCTCGTGATCCGGTACAAGGTAAAAATGGTATTATTTGGTGGGTTGGTCAGTGGGGAAACATCCTTGGTCGATTAAATCCTAAAACAGGTGAGATGAAAGAGTATACGTTACCAAGCGGTACGTTTGCGCATAGTGTGTCTCTTGATAAAAACCAGACTCCTTGGTTTTTAGGCAATAAAAATGGCACGGTCGGGTATTTAGACTTAGCAACAGAGCAGTTTAAAGTTTATAAAATGCCAGATAAAAAAGCTCGCGACCCACATACCGGTGTATTTGACGGTGCGGGAACATTTTGGTTTACCCTACAACACAGTAATATGATTGGTAAGCTCAATCCAAACAATGGGGATATTCAACTAGCTACTTTGCCGACTAAAGGCTCTCGTCCTTATGGTATTAAGCTTGATTCAAACGGCACACCTTGGGTGTCATGTAATGGCAGTAATTGTTTGATTAAGGTCGATAAAAACTCTATGGAACTGACCGAAATAAAACTGCCCGGCGCTAATACTCATACTCGCAGGCTAGCGATTACACCGGACGATATGATTTTTTATGTAAATTCAGGCATGGGTAAGCTAGGTCGTTTTAATCCCAAAACGGCTAATATCACTGAGTGGGATAACCCCAGTGGTGAAGATAGCCACCCTTACGCAATTGAATATGCAGATAACGCAATTTGGTTTAACGAATCAGCCAAGCGACCTGAAACTTTAGTTAGGTTCGACCTTGCAAGTGAAACCATGCAAAGCTGGCAAATACCCAGTAAAGAGGGCGTGCACTCAGGCTTAATAAGACACATGCGAATGGGTAACAATGGACTTATCATTCATCAAACCGCGACTAACCAATTAGCTGAAATTACCTGGTCAAAATAATTGTTTTTGACTCGCTTAAATAAACTCCACCTAGTGGTGTATAGGTGGAGTTTGTCACAATAATTAATACGGAACAGTATTTGGCTTTAACTAACAAAGTACAGAAGTAGCTATATAATTAAATGAAATTTTTTATGTAGCGGTCGATTACCTGAAAGCCGATAAACGAGTTGATATTACCCTTGTGCGGCAAAGAGCAATGGCCAAAATACAATCGTTGCTTGATACATTTACACTACAAAAGTGACAGTTTAAAGCCCAGTCTACAAACTAATATAGTTTGCTCAAGAGTAAGTTGTGGTTAATCATCAGGGCCTTTGATGGTAAATACTAAATGCTTACGCATATCTTTTAAAATAACGCCTTTTTTCAGCATTGCTGCGCTTAAGCGCTTTTGCCATTTTAATAGCTCGGGCTCTGCTGCAATTAATGCTTGCTCATTTTTAAATTGAAAGCACAGTAATAAAGAGCCTGGGAATAGATGATATTCCACATCAAACCAGCATTGCACCATCCCCGGAATATCTGCGCGAGCTTGTTCTTCGAGTTTATCGGCAATATTAAGTACAAGTGCTTGTTGTTTTATTTGTACTTTAGATAGTTTTTTCATCGTTTATCCAAATTAGAGGCTAACAAGATAGCCGAAGAGGTAGATTATAACCAAGCCCATAGACGATTCACAACTTCGTCAAAGCTATTCGTTAAAATCTATTAGTGGTTTGAGTTGTGTATTAAAGCTACATGATATTGAGCTTAACTTAGCAAAGGTAAACTTCATACGTAAAGTTGTCACTTGTTTTGTAAATACGCCCTAGTAATTGCGTAATTTTCACTCAAAAATCAGTGAGTGGCGCTTATTATTTATATGTTACTTGTATTATATAACTCAGCACCTTTATTAGTTTTGTTTTTTATCAGCATGTTGTAGGTGTAACCAAATAAAAATACATTAATGAATACAGCTTGGTACGAACATTGAACATAGCTGTTAAGTAGTCGCTTAATTTAGCGTTATGGTTTATTTGATTAACACTAAACAAGGAGAACATGATGAACTGTTTACAGTATGATTCAATAGTAAAAAAAAGTGTAGCGCGTTTTTTTAAACCGGCCTGTGCGGTAATACTCACTAGTGTGTGTTTACAAACCAGCGCGCTGGCGAGTGAAGAAGTTGAAATGCATCAAGTAACGAAATCAGGACAAGGGCAATCACTTGGCACCATCACACTGTCAGAAAATGACCACGGTGTTACTTTTACCCCCAATTTAAAAGGATTAACTCCTGGGCAGCATGGTTTTCACGTTCATCAATTTGCAAGTTGTGAACCTAAGGATAAAGAAGGGAAAGTTGTTCCAGCAGGAGCAGCTGGTGGGCACTTGGATCCAACCGCCAACCAACACCATGATAAACCGTGGGCTGATGGCCATTTAGGTGACTTACCAGCGTTGTATGTTAATGAAAATGGCCAAGCTAAAACACCGGTATTAGCGCCACGGTTAACCCTTGATATGGTAAAGCAACATGCTTTAATGGTGCATAAAGGTAGTGATAATTATGCCGACAAACCTAAGCCACTAGGTGGTGGTGGCGATCGTGTTGCATGTGGCGTGATAGGGAAAAAATAAGGAGATAGTGTTATGCCATATAATAATCGTAATGAATTACCTGAATCAGTAAAAGATAACTTACCAAAACATGCTCAAGAGATATACCAAGAGGCTTTTAATAGTGCATGGGATACTTATGAGGATTCTAGTGATAGAAAAGGCGATGATGACCGAGAAACAACGGCACATAAAGTAGCTTGGTCTGCAGTTAAAGGTAGTTATAGTAAAAACGACAATGGTAACTGGGTAAAATCTTAGTAAGCAAAGTGATGCCCAGGTACTATAAAGCTAAGTAAGAAAAAAGCCGCTACAGTT
>NZ_JBQSVO010000164.1:0-5351 GCF_052376275.1 Pseudoalteromonas sp. AOP7-A1-14
TCCATGTACTGATCAGCCGAATCTTTAACTTGATAATTTGGGATTTCTTGTTTCATGCTAATTTAAACTCCATTACTTGATAGTAGACCTAACAGCTTATTGAACATCATTTTGGTGGTTAATAACACACCAAAGCGGCGGTTAATAATGTTATCGATTAAATTAGGATCCTACTCACCCAAATAATACTCAGTTTAACTTTTATCAGTGTCCGGTTTTCGCTCAGAGCTGTCTATTTTCTTTTAATTCCTAAGCTACAGGCAAAAGAGATAAATCAGAGGCGTATAAAGACGCTGGAAAACGAGTTTAGCCGTTTTTTGGTACTTGCACCCAATCTGAGTGTGAACCGGGTAAAAACAAACGCTTTGTTGGGCACAAACGGGGAGTTTGTCCTGAGAAAACCTATTTAACATAAAAACCGTTGCCGGCCATCGTGATACTTTTTGATGGTTCAGGTGGTGTTTTTATCGAAAGGCGTTTTTTTAGATGTTTTTAGGTGCTTTGAGCAGCCTTGCTCAGCTCCGTTATTTAAAAAGCTAAAGCGTTTTGAAAGTACTTTTATATTGTTTAAAAAAAGGCTTAAGGTTAATGTTGAGGAGATGAGCAAAAAACAACTAAATATAACTAAAATAGTGGGTTATCTATGACAAATAAAAGAAAAAAAATAATTAACGTTATTGCTTTTTTGTCTATATTTGCAACTTTTATAATTGGCCTTAATAAATATAATGCTGAAGAGGATAGGAAGGTAGCGGCTAGAGCTGCGGCTAGGGCTGAAATGGTTAAAATGTTAGAGATAAAAAGAAAAAAAGAAATGCTTTTAAAACAGGAGGCTTTACAGCAAAGAAATGCACAATGGGAAGCTTTGAATTCAGAGGGCAGACTAGCGTTTAGGCAAAATGAATATAAAAAAGTAGTAGAATCACTTGTAAGTAATTCTCCAGGAGAAAATGATGCAATATGTTTTCATGCAGGGGTTGAAGTGTTTGGAAATGACAGGGCACCCCGCCACCATTATATTCAAGCTTTTAGATACGAATGGATGAATGAAAAGCTATTCAATCGTCTTTTGATTCAAATGTATGCCAAAATAACAAAACTACCTCAACGAGAAGAGCATGAAACAAGAGAAATATTAGAGCTGTTTTACAAAAAATATTGTAGAACATAAAGGCTAATAGCACTTCTGGAGAGCAATACATCGTTTAGAGGAGCAGCCGACATTTTTTCGCGCCTGTTAGGGCGCAAGAAAATAAAAAAGTTCTTAAATATGCATCAGACAGTAGTCTGTCAGGGCCCTTTCTATATCTTGTTTTTGTGATAAAAATACATCAGCCACTACTTTACTTTCATCTTTTATGACGCGGTATAGTATTCGAATGCCGCCTTTGTTGTACTCTCTCCATGTTTTAATTCCAAGTTCTTGCATTAGAGGCGGTGATATTTGGCAAGATTCCGGTGCTCGTTTTATTCTTTCCTCAAAATCATCTATTATTTTCTCTATTTTACTAATAACTTCTACTTCAGTTGAGTAGTATGATAGATGATTGATTAGGTTTTCCGTTGTCTTATCAAATGATTCAGTGTATTCGATCTCAAATTTTTGCGTCATTATTCATTTTCTCCGCTTCAAGTTTACGATTGGCTAATCGTTTCTTGAATGAAGCACTAGACATAACTCTGTTGTTTTTTGAATCTTCTACAGAGAATGATAAAAGCTTCAATAAAGCGACCGCTTCATCTCTTCTTTTCTTCTCTTCAAATGACTCAATAACAAACGATGGAATTCCGTTCTGAGTTATAATCATAGGCTCATCAAGTGTTAAAGTAGCCGCATTTTTCTTTAGGTAGCTGATAGTCTCAACTCTCATAGTATTCACCTTTTATTTATCCCAAATTAAGCACGAAATATTCAACTGCTTACTTAAATTATAACATGAAAACATCAAAAGACTAAATTTAGTCTTTATTTAGGCCTCTTCGCAAGATGTGTATCTTTATTTTAAGGTTTATCCACATGAGTACTTAGGGTAAACCTTTTTAATTGATTAGCTGTTAAGGCTGTCAGGAAGTGGTGTAAGGGAGTTTTATGGTGTCATGCTAGTAATCCTATTGCTTAACTTTAGGTGATGTTGAGGGGGCTGTGGTGGTAAACGACTCAGGCTAAGCGGCTATTATAACAATTAGAGATCACTCCTTTACTAACCTAACAATAGCCTTGTCCATAATCCTGGCTTTTAACTTTATTTAGGCAATAGAATGTCTATGATACGGGCGTGACCTGTACCAAAATCATTATCTTATTGTTTCTTCTAATTAGCTGTTGTCAGGTATCTATTTATGGTTGGATTGTGGGCGCATAAACCAACGGCTAGACCAATACCGCCTTCCTCTTGTTCATCAATCAACTGGCATATAAACCAGCATTCGAGGACGTTTTGAATGTCACATTACCTATTTTACCGCCGTATCAAGCGGTGCTTAATTAGAATCAGTATTTAATTGTTTTTCTATTTCTCTGAGTGATAGAGCCGCTAAGTTTTATTATTGTGTCAGCGTTGTATTTCCCAAACACACATGAATAAATACAATCCATGAGAAATTAAAGGGTGCTGTTATAGGCTCTGAGAACTATTTGATATGAAATATTTTGAGGAATGTTTGAAATCAAATTCTAGTATTGCTATTATTAATTTGAATCTGATTCAAGCTACTCATATGTTACAGCATATTTGTAGTTAAAAGAGGTCTTGTTACAGCAAGGCCTTTTTGCTTTCTGTAACAAAATTTACCACTCCTCTTATCTTTGATCAAATGCTAATTAACTAATTCAATTCAAATATTTCACTGTGTCATGTTTTTAAGGCTGGTTTCGTGTACTTGTAATAAAGATGATACTTAGTTAACGTAACACTTTCTGTTACCCTCGTAGGGTATTGATCACTATGGAATGTAACAGTGTTAGTTACTATTACTGAAGCCAGTAGAATTACTGGTAAAGCTAGAAAAACAATTTACGCTCATGCTAAGTCAGGCAAGGTTTCGTTAAGTAAGTTTAATGATGGTAGGACTGCTATAGATACCTCTGAATTAGATCGTGTTTATAAGATTGATTTACAGAAAGTGTTACCTGAAAAGCAAGGTAAAGTAACACTTGGTAACAGTGATTCAAAATTAGATTTACTTCTTAAAAAGATTGGCTCTTTGGAAAATGAGATTAAATATTTAAGGGAAGAAATATCCTCTCTGAAGCTGATAGAATACAAACCAAATGAAATGCCCGTTAAGAAAACTAATGAAGTAAGCAACTTAATGGCTAAATTAAAGAGTAAGCTATAAGAATGGATTCATTGTAATCACAATGATATGGTTCTTAGCCTAATGATTATTAAATCAAATATAGGGAAATAAAATGATTAAAAAGTTAATTGTATTATCAGCTGCGCTAGCTGTAACTGCTTGTTCTACTGTAACTAATGAGCCAGTAAAGATTGCACCTTTTGAATACAATATTAGTGCCAGTAAGAATGATATTTATCTCACTGCAGTAGATTGTACTTTGGAGCTTATTACAGCACCTACAAGTAACGGACAGTTTTTTGATTATCAGGATAAAGAATCAGGACGATTAGCTGTTGCTTTTCAAACTAAATACCCTGCTACCTTTGGTGTACAAATCCCGCTTAAAACAACTATGACCATAAAAGCTAGTGATAATAAACTGAATATTAGATTCGGTGCGTTACAGCAAGATCTGGGCTCTCCTATTTTTTGGACAAACGTTTACAAGGAAAAAGATGGAAGTACTTCTGAAGCTGAAATTAAGCTAAAAGAAACTGCCAATAGCCTTTCTAACTGCATTCGAGAAAGAGCTTAATCTGAGCGAGTAAAATATTTGGCAAGTTTCCCTGCTGCTCCATTCTTTGTTTGTATTCGATTTTAGGGTGGCACTAAACAGGCCATATCAGATAATAGCGGTTTTCTTCTAATGAAAATCGCTAATTATAATTTTCTTCTATAAATCTGTTTAAGTATTCTGGATCAGTTTTTAGCTTGCTTAAAATATTATTTTTTCTCTCAATAGCGGTACTATGGTTTTTAGCTTTATTTTTAGCTTTTTGAGCCTCTTGTTTGTAGTGCTTCACCAACTGGTTATTTTCATCAATAGTTTTGTTTAGTTCATGTAACTTTTGACTTAGATTTATCTGTGTACGCATTAATTCTCTTTCTTTTTTTAATATTACGCTTTTTCTTTCTTCAAGTTCGATGTGTTGGTTCTCTACTTCAATTTCTGCTTTTTTCCTAGCTTGTTCTTGTGCGTTTTTAACGTCATATACGCACTGTATTTTTAAGCTTTCGTAGTGCTCTAGGTTCTGTTTAAGTTCATCTTTTAGGATTTTCACTTCGCTGTTCTGGCTTGCGTCAAACACCAGTGAAGTAATGGCGGCTATAATTATTGTTACAACTAACCCAGCAATTATGCTGATCGGCCATAAGGCGAAAAAGCGTTCTGTCGTTGTGTAGTTATCTCTAAAATAACCCCCATTTTCTTCTATTAAAAGCGTTGTACTACTCAGCACATCGATTGAATACCAAAGACCTAAAGATGCGGATATAAGCACTAAAAGTGCTATTAATTCTGTTTTCATCGTAAATAAACTTCTGTAATTTCAGGCCGAAAATGGCCTAGCTCTTGGCTAACTGTTTTAAGTGCCGTATCGCGAAAATAGCCTGAATTTTGCAGCTCGTTCATCCTTTCTTGAGCGTAACTATGGCGTAAGCCATGCGCTCCTTCAGACCAACCAAGTGCGCGATTTGAGGCTTGTGTATATGAATTAGACCACTTTTGCCCAGCACCTATATCGTATTTCTGTTCGTAATGAACACCGCGATCTGTGACTTGTTGCGGTACATCTAGCCTGCGTTCTTCTAGTTTACTTGCTAGCTGAGTAGGGATAAGAACTTCGCGAGTCAATCCGCCTTTACCGGTAACGGTATAAATTACGCCCTCTCTACTTTGAAATTTACTATCGATTTTATCGCGTTCATCAGCTTGTTTTTCAGATACAGGTGAGAGGGTGTGTAACTCGTGAGCTCTGAGTCCGGCGGCATAAGCGATTTGAGTAGATAAAGCATTTCGTTCTGTCTGCGACTCAGACACTAATTTCATTTGCTCTGTTGTATAAGCGCGACTTGAAAGTGCTTGTTCATGCTCAGATTTGATAACAGGTAAACGTTCGCCTTGCTCAAGCTTAGCCGTTACATGAGTGAGCATTGATTGAATTGCCTGGCGTTCCATATCAAGCGTTTTCTGTCCTACGTCCTGGCCTCTAGCCTCAAGGTATTGAATA
>NZ_JBQSVO010000165.1:0-5332 GCF_052376275.1 Pseudoalteromonas sp. AOP7-A1-14
GTATACTCCCCGCTTATGTCGGCACAACATTTCCTGTGTAGCTATTTTCGCACCCGAGACAAAGGAAGCGCTCGGTTTAAAATAAGGTGCTAACCCACCAAGCAATAAGTACCAATGCAGTTAAACCCACAATCGCTTTAATTTTATGTTTTTCAATGACTTTTTGCGCTTGATTACCAGCATAATAAACCACTAAAGCTAAACCAAAGTAACGAATAGATCGGGCTATTGTGGTCGCCAGTAAAAATAGCGCCAAAGAGTATTTAGTGGCGCCTGCTGCGAGCATTGCGACTTGAAAAGGAATAGGCACAATTCCCAAAGTCATTACAAACCAAAACCCTTGCGCCTGCATTTTTTGTTTCACTTGCTCAAACTGTTCAGGGTTTGAAAAGGCATTAATAGCCCAATCACCCATAGCATCAAATAAGTAATAGCCAAGCCCATAACCCACCAATGCACCAACAATACATCCCAATGTAGCCATAAATGCAATCAGCCAAAGCTTTTCTCGTCTTGCTTGCATTAGCGGCACCATCACAGCTTCCAAAGGAATAGGGACTATGGTTGATTCTAAAAACGACGCCACAGTAATGCTTTTTAGCATGTGTTTTGAATCGACAAACTGACGCGTTCTTTCTTTAAGGCTTTGCATTACACTCATAAATAACTTCCGCATACTATTATACTAGCACTGTAATATAGTTATGATTAACCTGCACTTATCAAACAATAGCGATTTAGCGCTATAGATTTCAGTGCTCCACTAGCGCTTAACTCCTCACATCGCAAATACATAAAAGCGACGGTAAGTATGGGTATAATTAAAACAAAATAAGATGAAGATGAGCCACCAAAACAAACTACACAGCAGATTAAGAATAATTTATACGTAACAACTAATACAGATCGAAATACGGTTTTAGCAGCCTATTAATAATATTTCTCACAGTTAAGCATCTTGATCTTTACACATTAAATCAGCCATGCGTTTATTTAACTCATCTTCACTAACATCTTCTTTATGAGTGCCAATAGTCCATACATGGCCAAATGGGTCTTGTAATGAGCCAGCTCTATCACCATAGAATTGGTCATGTATGGGGCGTATTTCTGTTGCACCTAACTCAAGCGCTTTGGCAAAGACCGCATCAACATCTTCAACATACAGCATAATACTCACTGGCGTACCACCAAGCTCATCGGGGCTTTTAAAATTTACATCAGGGCACATATCAGAGAGCATAATATTCGAATCACCTATTTGTATTTCCGCGTGAGCCACTCCGCCATCAGGCAACGGCATTTGCATTATTAGCTCTGCATTAAATACTTGCCGATAGTACTCAATTGCTTTAGTTGCACCATTAACAATTAGATAAGGGGTTATTGAGTGATAACCTTTTGGAATAGCTGAAACTGCCATTTTATACTCCCTATTCATTGCATAATAAAATCGAATAAGATCAAATTACTCATTAGTTTACAGACTAGTTTATAGTTAAGTAGATTGAAAATTAAAATCAGCTATACGTTAATACTTCACTTCTAAAAACACAATTCTGTAGATAACCTTAGTATACATTTCAATCAAGCTCAGCTATGTTATTAGTCATCAAAAATAATACTAAAATAGCGGAGTAACCATGAATAAACAGCACACTAACCACATCCCCCAAGAAGCTTTTGATTGGTATGATGCATATGCCCACGGCATGATGGATAGGCGCACCTTTATGAAAAAGCTTGGCGGACTCGCAGCTATTGGCTTTTCAATGTCGATGCTAACCTCGGCATTACTACCAAATTACGCCCTTGCCGAGCAAGTATCATTTAATGATAAAGATATAAAAGCCACCTATGAGACTTTTGACTCACCTAACGGCCATACAACAGGCCAAGGTTATTTAGTTGTCCCATCAAAAGTACAAGACCAATCCCCTGTAGTATTGGTGGTTCACGAAAACCGCGGCTTAAACCCCTACGTAAAGGATGTAGCAAGACGTCTAGCTAAAGCGGGATTTATCGCTTTTGCACCCGATGCACTTTACCCACTAGGAGGCTACCCAGGCAACGATGACGAAGGCAGAGCCATGCAACGCAGTATGGACAAAGAAAAACTTCAAAATGACTTTGTAGCTGCAGCACAATTTTTAAAATCACACCCTAACAGCAGCGGTAAACTTGGTGCTGTGGGCTTTTGTTTTGGTGGCTATATTGTTAACTATTTAGCCGCTGTTGACTCATCATTACTTAGTGCTGGTGTGCCATTTTATGGCACACCAGCCACTGAAGATTTACGTCAAAATATCAAAGCACCTTTACTTATCCAACTAGGTGAATTAGATGAACGCGTTAATGCCACATGGCCTGATTACGAACGTGACTTAAAAGCACAAAATGTAGAATACCAGATGCATATGTACAAAGGAGCTCACCACGGCTTTCATAATGATTCAACTAGTCGTTTTGATGAAAAAAGTGCTGAACTTGCATGGCAACGCACATTATCGTTTTTTAATAACAAACTTGCTTAATTAAAATTAATAGCTGTATTTGCACTATAAACTTATACTTAAGCCAGCTGACTTCCGCTGGCTTAAGTATATAAACATAACTTCCAACAAAACAAACAACAGCTTATTCCTACAAACTTATATAACATAAGCACTTTATGCTTTATTCTAATAGGCAGTTAGAGCCATAATAAAAATTATCTCTGTATGACATCGTTTTTCATTCTAAAATACTTTACCTTTTTCAGCGGTTGCTTAGCCTGCTTTTTTTTACATACCCAATTTTCTGTACCCGCAGTCATAGCATCCTGTTTGGTGGGGCTAATTGGTAGCTTTATACCCTTTCCTAAACGCTATGGTAATCATCCGTATGCAGCGATATACGCGGGAAGCTTTGCGGGGATGTGCTCACAAGGATTAATACAAAGCTATTGGGAGTTAGCCATCATTTCTTTAATTGGCGCTATTTTATATGTCACAACTCGCAAGATGTTTACAGGGTTTGGTGGTAAGTTAGGCAGCATCGCTTTCGTTAGTGTTGCTTTATTTATACTCGCAAAAGGCATTACATTATGAGCATAGCTTCTATTATACTTTCTTTACTTGGTGCCTTTCTAACCTTCTTTTTAGCTAAACATAATCGCCTTGATGCCATCAGAGCATCTGCTCTTTTATCAATTATCGCGTACTTTATTTTATCAATTACAAACTTGAACGCAGAGCTTTATAGCAGCCTTTTTTTTGGTGGCACATTTATCGGCATGAGCGCCCCAAAACGCTTTGGCGTATATACCTTATTTTCTGCCAGTGTTATTTTTTCAGTATTATTTGATAACTTTGTCCCCTTATTTAAAAGCTACGGAGGTGCGTTAGGAGTAAGTGCTTTTTTATCTGTGTGTATTTGCCATATAGCCATATTATTAGGTGCCCCTCGCAGCTCATCTACATACAAAAAATAAACTTTTTATATAAGAAATTTATCGCCTGATACTATAACCCCTATATAATATATACGAAAATCCCCATTTTACTTTAAAAATAAACTTTACCCCCAAGCTCTATATATAACGTCAACTAAACAGTAGAAGGAATTTATTATGAGCAAAACCTTAATTATTGGTGCAAGCGGTCAAATTGGTAAAATGGCCACACAATTATTATTAGAAAAACAGCAGCACGTCGTAGCACTAGTGCGCGATAAAAGTAAATTAAGCGATTTAGACAGCACGTATTTAACCATTGTTGAACAAGATCTTGAAGACGATTTTAGCCAAGCATTTAACGGTTGCGAGCAAGTTATATTTGCTGCCGGTTCTGGTGGTAATACAGGTGATGATAAAACCATGCTGATTGACTTATGGGCAGCAACTAAAGCAGTAAACTATGCAAAAGAGCAAAGTGTTCAACACTTTATTATGGTCAGCTCTATTGGTGCAGATAATCCTGATGTCATAAAAAGTGATTTAAAACCTTATTTAGTTGCAAAGCACATGGCAGACGAGCATTTAATTAATAGCAGTTTAAACTACACTATTGTGCGTCCTGGCACATTAACCAACGATAGCGCTTCAATGCAGGTAACCACAAAGCGCCCTGATGACAAAGACAAGGCTAAAATTAGTCGTGAAAATGTTGCAAACACACTACTTCATGTAGCTACAACATCATTTGATGAAAATAAGATATTTGAGTTATTTGATGGTGATAAAGATATTTCATCGCTTTAAATAAACTAAAATTGTAGTGCAAAATTATTTTGCATTACAATTGTACTACTAAGTAGCTCACTCCATACTCGCTTTTATTGCTGACCTATTAGCTAAGGAAATATTCACAAACGCTTCCACTGTAGGGCTAAGCTGGGTATTTTTGTAATGCAATTGAGTTGGAATAGTCTTGCCTATACCATTTAAATCTAAAAAATGACAGCCATCACTGAACAACTTTCTAATACAGTTAGGAACAATCGCCACCCCTAATCCTGCAGCAACCTCAGTGAGTAATGTTTGCATATACTGAGGTTGGCTAATAATATTAGGTGAAAATCCCGCTTGTTTACATAAAGTAATAATATCGTCAAACAACCCTATTGCTTCCTCACGGTTAAATAAAATATATTTATCGTGATTTAACTGCGATAAATCAATATTATGACTAGTTGCTATAGGATGGTTCTCAGCCACAACCGCAACGAGCTTATCAATGTAAATATCTAGGCTCACAAACTCTTCAGCTAAATGCTCTGGCAACAATCTAGAAATGCCAATATCAATACGATTATTATTAAATGCTGTTATTTGTTCTGAGGCTGTCATTTCGAACAAACTTACATGTACATGTGGGTATTGCTGTTTATATTCTCGCACTAAGTTAGCCATAAAACTTAAGCATGCAGAGCTTAAATAGCCTACTCTTAATGACCCTATTTGGCCACTTTGTGCTTGCTGTACTTGGCTTTTGACCTGTTTGGTCAGTGATAATATATGTTTAGCATCTTTTAATAGTTGTTCTCCAGCACTGGTTATAATGACCTTTCGAGAACTACGGGTAAATAAAGCCACCTCTAAATCCTTTTCCAGCATCGAAATATGGCGACTAATAGCTGGCTGCACAGTATGAAGTTCACGCGCGGCGGCTGAAAAATTTTTATGTGTTGCCACACTCACAAAACTTTTAAGTACTTTTAAATCCATCCAACACCAATACTAATTTGTTATAGATTCTATAAAATAACATCATTTCTATTATAGCTTAATATATTTTATTCTATCGGTATATTTATTGTTTATGAGAAAAAAATGAGTTCAGCGCCTTCTATA
>NZ_JBQSVO010000166.1:0-5229 GCF_052376275.1 Pseudoalteromonas sp. AOP7-A1-14
GTTCAACGATTTTAATCCTTCCTATGACTTAATACTTAACCGGTAATCGTGCAAAAATAGTGTGAATACTTCAAAAAGCTAGCCCGCTTCATTTGTATATTTATAACATTGGTAATAGCGCTGTCAATTATTGGTTGACAATATTTAACTTAATTATTAACCTGTGTCTTACATCTTGGTTTACCAGTTGTCGTTAGCTGGTTTGTGACTGTTGCTCATTTTATAAATATAAAAAGTAGGTGCCAATGCTGAATCATTGCCTGTTGCAGCTAAAATTATCGAGAAAATTCAAATGAATCCATTTGAGTGGCACTTTCCTACCAAGCTAGTATATGGCCCCGGTCGTGTGAGTGAGGTAGGCCAGCGATCAGCGCAATATGGTCATAAAGCAATGATTGTTACTTACCTTCGTGGTAATGGCCTTGATAGCACGCTTGTTACAATAGAAAAGTCACTAAAGGATGCAGGGGTTGAATCTATTATATTCGCTCAAATTGAGTCTAACCCTCGTTCTAAAACCATTGATAAAGCCACTTCATTATTTGTCAGTAACCATTGCGATCTCGTTATCGCGTTGGGTGGTGGCAGTGTGATTGATGCTGCTAAATATATAGCTGCTACGGCTTTTTCAGGAGGAAAATGCTGGGACTATGTACTGAGTGCTAATAATACCTCGCAGCAGTACGGTGGTGCATATCCACTCATCGCGATACCCAGTATTGCAGCCGTTGGTTCAGAGGTTAATTGCAATAGCGTTGTGGTTAATTCTCATTCGCAAGAAAAAGGGGTTACGCGCTCAGATGTGTTTTTCCCAAAAGTGGCAATTATTGACCCTGCTATTCAGGCTTCAGTACCACTGCGTTTAACTCAAGACAGCTGTATAAGTATATTTTCGAGTTTATTAGAGCATTACTTAGCAAGCCCTAATGAATCTGAATTTGCTGACAGACTCACTGAAAGCATGATCTTGTGTTTGAAAGACAGCACCGAAAAAATTATATATGACATAGATAATAATGAAGTACGTGGCCAATTGGCGTTATGTTCCATTTTTGCATGGTCTGGCGTGCAAGCTTTAGGCAGGTTAAGTAAAGTGCCATTACAGTACCTTGAAATGCCGCTAAGCGCACGTTATGACCTGCCTTATGGTAGAGGTATGGTGGTGATCATCGTAGCTTATTTAGCGTTTTTTGCAGATGTTTTACCTCAGCGCTGGGCTAAATTAGCCAGACGTTGCTTTGGCGTAACAGAGCAAGATGACATTAAAGCCGCAGCCATGTTATCCGGTGAAGTTGCAAGGTGGTTTAAAAGTACACACTCTTATTTAACGCTAGGGGATGTGGGTATTCCAGATGAAAAATTTGAATTGATGGCTGAAGATGTCATGCGTTTACATGCAAACTCTGGTGAGCGTGCTGAATTAGGAACTCGCAGCATCACAAAACAAGATGTTATTGATATTTATAACTTATGTAAGTAGTTAACAAGATTCTTGCACATACTATAGATTGTTTTAAGGGTTCCTCTCACATTAAACCCTTTTCACAATACTGATAGTACGAGGAAACCAAACCCCCGCTAGGGGGTTTTTTCTTTCTATATCTTAGAGTGTTTTAAATGGTCGGGTTTAAATTATCTTTGAACGCGGTTAATAACACTCATTGTTAGATTAAAGGCTGGTTTTAACTAGACCATCGAGTGAATAAAGGCCACGTTTCTCACTGTTTTTACGTTTTATCTCTTCTAGTGCACGTGCTTCAACTGCGTCAAATAGTGCATTGATCAAACGGTTGAAGTGTTGGTGCATAGCTGAACGTGCAGCATTGGCATCATGATTAAGTAGCGCTTGGTATATAGCCGTATGTTCTGCCATCACACACTCATTATTATTATGACAGACACTGTTATAGTCAGCAATAATTAGCGGATTAGTTAAACGTAAATCCCATAAATTGGCTAAGGCAAATTCAAGCGCTTTATTGCGAGTCGAGCGAGCAATAATTTCGTGAAATTCCCGATCAGCCTGTTCAGCGTATTGCCCTTTAGTCATGGCTTGAAGGGTTTTTTCCATTTGAGCTAACTCATCATCAGTAATACTTTGCGCAGCAAGGGCTGCTATTTCACCCTCAATAAGTGCGCGCGCTTGAGTTAATTCAAATGCACTAATATCTTTTGATTTAATTGGTGGTTCTGGTGTTTCTATTACATAAACCCCGGAGCCAGTTTTTACTTCAACTTTACCACGCACTTCTAGTGCAATAATCGCTTCACGAATAGTGGGGCGGCTCACATCAAACATTTCTGCAAGTTCGCGTTCTGGTGGTAAGCGACTTCCTGGCGAAAACTCACCTTGATTTATCAACGATTCAACTTTATCAACAATACGCCAAAATAAACGACGGTTTCCCATTTTAGTACCTTTGTTGGCTAATTTAAGTAGACCAAATGTTAAGACCAAAGATTACAGTAAATGTAACCTCTGTGTCAAAAATGCATAAACATAATAGTATCAAAAAATAGTAGTGAAATTAATTATTTTCAATGTGTATGACCAATTTATTTTAAATTAAATTAATTGGTCATCTTGATTGGTAAGTTTGCTCGTGTTATTTTCATGTTTCTTCTTGTTATATTTTTATTCAGGAAGTGTTGCGCAATGTTGGTTGGGAAACCTGCCTAATTACGAATAAAGATAAAACACAGCATTAGGAACACACACATGATAATAAATACGATTGGTAAAATGCTAAAGCAACAAATACACCTGCATGGCAGTAAAAAAATGACACGCGAGGAAACTTCGCTACAAAATATGGTCATAGGAAACTGTCGTGCTCAAATTAAAGCTTTTGCTTTAATGGGCACTGCCTTAAAAGGTAGACGATTTATAAATACTTTTAAAGTGATTACATTGCTGTCATCACTATCGGTTAGCCAATGGGCTATTGCAGCAGATTACACTGTGTCTTCTGCTGAAGAGTATGAGCAGGTAGCTAAAAAGTTAGCGCCTGGTGATGTGGTGAATTTAAAAGATGGCGTGTGGCGTGATTTTGAAATTATATTCAGCGGCCAAGGCAGTAAAAATAAACCAATTACTTTAGAGGCTCAAACAAGTGGTAAGGTGATTTTATCTGGTTTATCTAATTTACGTTTAGCGGGAGAACACTTAGTTGTTAAAGGGTTGGTTTTTAAAGATGGTTATACACCGACTGGCGCCGTTATATCATTTAGAAGAAACAAAAAAGAATATGCCAACAACTCACGTGTGACCGAAGTAGTAATAGATAACTATAGCAACCCTGACAAACAAGAATCAGATTATTGGGTTGCTCTTTATGGAAAGAATAATCGATTTGACCATAGTTATTTAGCCGGTAAACGTAATAAAGGCGTAACCATGGCTGTGCGCTTAGATTCAGAGCAAAGTCAGCAAAACAATCATAGCATCGATCATAACTATTTTGGTCCACGCCCAGTGTTTGGCTCTAATGGTGGTGAAACATTACGTATTGGTACTAGCCATTACTCACTGACCGATTCATTAACTGTGGTTGAAAACAACTATTTTGAGCGTTGTGATGGTGAAGTCGAAATCATATCTGTGAAATCGGGTAAAAATAAGCTCAGAAACAACACTTTTTTTGAATCAAGAGGAACATTAACGTTACGCCATGGTAATGGCAATATTGTTGAAAATAATGTTTTCTTTGGTAATGGTGTTGATCACACTGGCGGTATTCGCGTAATTAATAAAGACCAAATTGTTCGCAATAACTACTTAGAAGGGTTAACAGGTTATCGTTTTGGTAGTGGTTTAACTGTGATGAATGGCGTTCCTAATTCAACTATTAACCGTTATCACCAAGTCGATAATGCAACGATAGAAAATAATACACTCGTCAATGTTAGTCATGTGCAATTAGCGGCAGGAAGTGATCAAGAGCGTTCAGCCGTACCCGTTAATAGTGTAATGCGTGATAACCTTATTTATAACGATAAGGCGACAGATGTCTTCACCGCGTTTGACGATATCAGCGGAATAAAGTTTAGTAATAACCTACTTAACAAGTCAGTAGAACCATTAACTGACTCTGGCTTCATTACAAAAAAAGTCACCATGCAACGGGCTGAAAATGGCTTAATGTACCCACAGAATGCTACAAAGAAACATGGTATATCGGCCGATTTAAAACCAACCGTTAAAGCACAAACTGGCCCTAGCTGGTACGAGAAAAAGCCAACATTTACTGAGTTTGATAGCGGTGAAAGTAAAGTAGTTAATAGTGCTGAAGGTGCATTGTTTTCAGCAATCAACGACGCTAAAGATGGTGATATTTTAGTCTTGCAGCCAGGTGAATATAACCTGATGAAAATCGCAAATATTGATAAAACCTTAACCCTGCGAGCGCAAAAAGTGGGGAGTGTAGAATTGTCATTTTCTCGTTCTACGTTATTTGAAATTAATAATGGCGGTTCATTAAAGTTAGTTGGCCTGAATATTACAGGTAAAAATAGCCCTGACTCAGCAGGAAATACTGCAATTCGCACAGCTAAGTGGGGTATGTATATCAATTACCGTTTAGAGTTAGATACGGTGAATGTTAAAAACCTTGATATTAACCATTCATTCCACTTTTTTGATTCTGGTAGTGGTGCATTCGCAGATGATATCAGCATCATCAATAGTCAATTTAGTAATATAACGGGTGATATTTTACGTCTTGATAAAGAGCGTGATGATTTAGGTATATATAATGCTGAATATATCAACGTATATCATAACCAATTTGAGAATGTTCAAGGAGCCATTGCAAATATTTATCGTGGTGGTACAGACGAGAGTACATTTGGGCCGCACTTTAACTTACAGGAAAATAACTTTAATAAAGTCAGCCTTGGAAAGCGTAATAAACACGGCACATTAGCATGGTTACATGGTGTGCAAGTGAGCAATATTAAAAACAATACCTTCAATGATACGGCAGCTATTCTTGTTGAACACACTGTTGGTGAGCCAAAAACGCAGATTAGCAATAATACATACGATGGTACGGCTAAGCCGAGCATTATAGAGCTTGTTGCGACAAAAAATGCTGAGAGTAAAAAGCCATGAAATACATCGACGTTATAATGAATCGTAAACAAAAATTAGTAAATAAATGGTTATTAACAGTAACTACCGCCGCTATGTTTTCAAGTGCGCAGGTAGCTGCAAATGAGCATCCTAAT
>NZ_JBQSVO010000167.1:0-5030 GCF_052376275.1 Pseudoalteromonas sp. AOP7-A1-14
GAGATTGGCTGTGTATATCGGATTGTGGGTAATTGGCAATATGATAAGAGAACCCGAAGAGGGAAGTCTGTTATCGAAATAAACATAAGAGGGCTAAACCGCATAGATTTACTTGGAAGCGATAAACTTGAAAAGCTCTCCAATAAAATTAATAGCATGGAAGCAGAGGCAGAAACGTTAGCGAAAAACGGTTGGAAGAGGCCACTGCGACAAAATGAAAAAACAGCTCAGCAGCGTGAACTTGCCTCACTACAGGAAATGCATACTAGACTCAGAGCAAAAGTAGGTATGGCGGATCGTTTAACCCAATATTTTGTGCCATTTATTCAAGCTTTAAAATCGCTACAAGTAAAATTTGAACGATTAGGAATAGGCGTGACGGGCAATTTTCCTTCATCTATGACCTTCATTCAAAACCGAACTTACAGTAATGCTAATAAAGCATATAAGAGCATAATTAATTTTTCTGGTTTTAATGAAGATAATGTATTTGAGGCAATTCAAAAGTCTGACAATCTGAAGTTAATAAATATATCGTCTCTTTATGAAAGATGGTGCTTATTGCAGTTTTTTAAAGTGTTGATATTTAAATTTAGATATCAGCCAGAAAAAGGCTGGAAAGAAAAACTTATTGCGTCAGTATTAAATAATGAAAAAGACATTTCTATATCTTTTACAAATAAAGCAGCAGGTCGAGGTATTACCTTATGGTACGAGAAAGTATTAAGTAATAAGCGTACACCAGACTTTTTACTTGAAGTTAATGCACAAGGCGATAACGGACGAGTTAATAGTAGGTCTTTTGTATTTGACGCAAAGTTTTATCAAGACATTAATGACCCCAAACATGGTGGTATTAGCCAAGTTATAAAGCATCTTTATTTTGATAAAGATTACTCAGAGAAGGGTCAAAATGGCGTTTTTGTATTACACCCTTCAAATGACGCTGTACCTGTCGCAATTAACCCGCAATCTTGGGCACAGCATAGCTTTTTAGGTGAGATAACCATGTTTGATTGGGACGATACTATGCGTGAGCAACAGTATCATAAATATGGTGCAATTAAGCTTTCTCCTATCGATACGGTCAGTTACCTGGATGAATTACAAAGGCTTGTAGGTATGTGTTTACAATATGGGGTTGAGAATAACAAACTTAATAAACAGCATCCTATTACACTTACGGATTCAACCGGGTTTTGTATTCAATGTGGTGGCACCGACTTAAATTATTCGCAAGGTAACAATGATAAAGTATGGTGGGCGACTTGTAATGATTGTAAGCATTTCACCATTTATAGCTATTGCTCTAATGGCGAATGTAGAACTAGATTAATTAAAAACGGCGATTATTGGAATTATCATTCTATTGAGGCTTTAGAGCCTATTAATATTCAATGTCCTGCCTGTTCGGAGCATTTTTAATGATAACTGGTTACAGGTTTCAAGGAGTCTTATATCAAGATGAGTTATTGTTTGGTAATCGCTTAAAAACAATAGCATTTATCAGTACTTGCAATAATTTATATGCGAAGTTAGTGGAGTTTTGCGACGAGCAATTAAGTCATTGTGTGAAAAGCGTATAGCAATTGCTTTCGACAACGTAAAAACTATCCACGGGAAGTCGGTGAAGTAATATATACGAAGCTAGGAAAAGGGATTATTTGTATTTCATGTAAATATTCTTGACATGTTTAAATTGTTTAAAGGATACTGTCCTCAGTCCTAGGACTGAGGACAGTAAAAGGAAATAAAAATGAAAAGTCAAGATATCGTCGTGTTGCTGAAGTTAGTGTCCCTTCACACTGAGCTATTTGGCGAAAACTCCGTTGAAAGCGAATTATTAAAAATCAGTTGGCAATTTGATGATTGGAGTGATGGCGAGGAGGTATACTTTGAAGAACCTAGTTTAATCGATGAGTATATTGAGCGTCGTTTTTCAATGCGATCTTTAGAAAGTGATACGGGAATTAGTAAATCTCAAGTCAACTTGAGCTTAAAGCGTATGACTGAAGTTGGGCTAGTTAAGCTTGATAGAAAACTAGCGGTGCCTAAAACAAATGTTAAAGCACTATTGGAGTTCCTTGCTTATGGTATTAGGTACGTATTCCCTGCCAAAGAGGGAGTATTAACGCGTGGAATTGCAACCTCTATTGCTGCTCCTGTGCTACAAGGAAGGTTAATGACATCTGGCGATTTCTCACCCGTTTGGCCTTATGCCAAGGGCAAGTCAAAGGGTTTAACTATAGAGCCTTTACATCCCAAAGTTTTTCAAGCTGTTCGCAAAGATCCAAGAATGTATGCATACCTTGCGTTAACAGACGCGATTAGACTAGGTAATCCTAGAGAACGGAACTTTGCTTTAGAAACCTTACAGCAACTATTTAAGACAACAATATGAAAACGATAAATTTACAAAAGCAGATGCTAACAAAAGTAGCAGAAGCACTTGGTGAGCAATTGATTCAAGAAGTTGTGTTTGTGGGAGGCTGTACTACAGGACTTTTGATTACAGACGATTTCACCAAAGAGCAAATTAGGTATACCGATGATGTTGACTTAATCGTTGATGTAGTAGGGTATCCTGCTTGGACGAGTTTACAAGATCAATTAAGAGAGCACGGCTTTAGCATAGATATGGGTGAAGAAGTCATGTGCCGTATGCTGTTAGGTGAGCTTAAAGTTGATTTTATGCCTGTGGATGAGAAAACACTCGGCTTTACAAATAAGTGGTATAGAGATGCCGTAGATACGGCCCAAGATTATCAATTGACTGATCAGTTGACGATCAAACTTGTTGCGCCGGAATACTTTATTGCGACAAAAATTGAAGCTTACTTGGGGCGTGGCAATGGAGATTGCTTATCTAGCCATGATATAGAAGATTTGCTTAATATTTTTGATGGCCGAGAGGAAATCGTAGAAGAAATAAATAGTGCTTCAGCGGCTTTGAAGAGTTATATCTCAAAGCAATTATTTTTACTAATAGAAGATTCCAATTTTGAGTATGCGATTCAAAGCCTAACAAATGGTGATTTAGATAGAGAAAAGGTGATTTTTGAAAGGCTAGAAGGCGTTGCTGACAATGGATAGCAGAGTAATGGATATAGATTGTTATTCACAACAAGGTAGTGCTCGTGAGACCAATAGGGACTTTGTTGGGCTTTTCGAACTTGATTGTGGAGTGTTGGTTTATTTATTGGATGTTTCAACAAGTTCATCGCTTAATTGTGCAAGCTTTGTAGAGCAACTTAATGGCTTAATTTTAGAGCGGGTCACTAATGAAAGTGTTGCAGAACCCAGTCTTTTTCTTGAAGTATTTCAACAAGTCATTATTGAGTTACAGCAGTCGTTCAAATCTGGAGTAGCAAGCTTAATTACGTGTTTTGTTTCATATGAGTCCGACAATGTGTGGGGGTATACCGTAGGTGACTCACGTATAGGCACTGTGAGGGATGAGATAATTTGGCTTTCTCCTGTTCATACTGGCGCCAATCCTTTTGGTGAAAGTTTTATAGACTCAATGAAGTTATTACCTGAAAGGCATATTTTGACCCGTTCTTTAAATATGCGAAAAAAATATAACCCCGAGCTTTTCCAATTTAATATCGCAAAAGAGCAATCTTTAGTAGTTGCATCTGATGGTTTCTGGGCTGAGTTAACATCAGAGCTTCAGCTAAGTTTATTGGCGAAGCAGCAAGTGCAGACGGAAGATGATAGCTCAGTTATCGCTATCAAAGACTTTATTGGCGCTGCAAATTTAAATTGCACTGTTTTGTCTGGAAATTGTAATTATTTCAACCTGACTAACAAGGGGTAATCTAATGAACCTAGAACAAATAAAACAAGGTGTATTAGCCAAGTTTGAAAAGTGCCGATTGGTATTTTGGCAAGATGAAGATGTCGAATTTAAAGAACAGTTGCCATCAATAAACGACGAACTTAATAGCAATGATGTAGAACTTATTGAGCTTGATGCGTGTTCACATTTTGAAATAAAGCAACGTATTGAACTAAAAGAAACAAGCTCAAAGTTCTTGCTGTATAGCAATAAACCGCAAAACGAGCCATCACGCGATTGGCTATATGATATTCGCTTATACGCAGAGCGGTTTTATGCTGATTCAAGCTCGATGATATTGAATGAGCTAGGTATGAGAATGGAGTTTCGCCAAGACATAAGTCGCTATAAGAAGTTTTTTGGAAACCAGCAGCGTTATAACAAGCTAAAGCGGTTACTACCAGAGGGTGCAGATAAACAAACATTAGAACTTTCGATGATTGCTGTTATCGCTAAGGTAGAAACGGTTTCTTTTACTGCGGCTTTATATCAGTTAATTAAGTTGTATGCAGAGCAGCCAGAAAAAGCAGGTGAGTTGCTATCTGAATTAAATAAATTTGAGCTTGGTAAAGTGTTTTGGCTGTTAGCTGTTGAAGAGTTTGGTTTTGTCGCCAAATGTTTATGGATAGATGATAAAGCCAATAGTACTCAACTCGTTATATTTAAAGACTTATTAACTAAGTTATTAGTCACTGATTGCTACCAAGCGTTGCAGTCATCTGGCGTTACTGTTCAAGCCACGAGTTTTGCCTCAAGCCTTTCTGCACATACTTTACCTATGAGCTTTAGCGACGAAGAAGCAACGGCACTACCAAAGAGCGTAAAAGAGTTGCTATTGAACGCGGCTTCTAAACGTGCATCTGTGGTTAACTTTGTGTCGTCTTGGCGAGAGAGCAGAACGTTATCGGATTCATATAATGCTGTGGCATCTGAAGTTGCCCAAGAGCTAGAAATTAAGAATAAACTTGCCGAGTTTAAACATCCGTCGGAGCTAATACATGTTGAAACCTTTGTTGAAGCGGATCAGCAGTTAATTAAATCGTTAGCAACGGATTTACCTGCATATAACGCTGTTGAAATTAATGAATGGGTTTCGAAAAAGGGTGGTGTATCAGAAAGTATGCTGAGGAGATAAAAGGAGGGTGACAGCCAAAGCAAGATGATATATTTGAGGTTATGAAGACACAAG
>NZ_JBQSVO010000168.1:0-4992 GCF_052376275.1 Pseudoalteromonas sp. AOP7-A1-14
TAACTTTATGGGGTCACTTCAGCTATGTGTATCGGCTTTTTAGTTTGTTTTGTACTATACGCAAAAAATAAGATTTTATTGTTATTAGTCGCTACACTAGGCGGGAATTATTTTAGGGAATTTATAGGGTTTTAACAGTGAAAAACGCGGTACTTGCATTACGTGCACAGCAAATAAGTGAATCTCGTCGTGAGTTTAATGCCCGTGGTGGGAAGATGGTTCGCTGTGAGCGCTGTTTGTTGGCAGAGCATTACTGTATTTGTGAGGGGATAGAGCAAGCCCGCTGTAACGCTGCGGTATGTTTATTAATGTATCACAATGAAAGCTTTAAACCTTCTAATACTGGGCGTTTAATTGCTGAAATAATACCTGATAACTATGCCTTTCGCTGGGATAGAACGCAGCCAGATGCTGACTTGTTGTTGCTGTTAAATAACCCTAAGTATCAGCCGGTTGTTATTTTCCCTGCCAGTGATGTAGAGCCTGAACGCGTGATCACTGAGGTTAAAGTTGCCCCTAGTAAACAGCCTTTATTTATCTTTTTAGATGGTACATGGCGTGAAGCTAAAAAGATGATACGAAAAAGCCCATACTTAGATAATTTCCCCGTCCTATCTATCTCGCCAGAAAAGGTCTCTGACTATCGCTTACGTATTGCGCCTCACGCACACCAGCTCGGTACGGCAGAGGTGGGCATTATGGTTTTAGCACTAGCGGGTGAAGACGATGCGAGAAAAAAACTGGAAGATCACTTTATCCGGTTTCGTGATGCTTATTTATTGGGTAAGAGAAATAAAGGTAGGCCGCTTTAACTAAAACGACCTACTCTTGTTGTAAAGTGATGCCTTGATGTTAAGAGATCTGTGGAGCGCTGAATTCTACATATTAAGGTAGTTTGGATACTGATATCATTCACAATAAGGGTGAGTTTCATGCCAATGTTTGGCAATGTCTAAACGGGTTGCAAACCATACATTTTCAAACGAACGAGCGTATTCAAAAAAACGCGCTAAGGCTTGAATACGCCCTGGGCGACCTACAATTCGACAATGTAAACCAATCGACATCATCTTCGGTTTATTTTCACCTGTTGATGAGCCTTCTTGATATAGGGTGTCAAAGGTATCCTTTAAGTAATTATAAAACTGATCCCCAGCATTAAATCCTTGAGCTGCGGCAAAGCGCATGTCATTCACATCTAAAGTGTATGGGACGATTAACTGTGGCTTACCTTGTTTGGTGCTCCAAAAAGGGAGGTCGTCGCTGTAATCATCAGCGTCATATAAAAATGAGCCGTTTTCAGCTACTAATGCTGCGGTGTTGGGACTCGTACGACCGGTATACCAACCCTGTGGTTTCTGGCCTGTGAGTTTTGTAATGATCGCGATTGCCTGTTGCATATGTTCGCGTTCGGTCTCTATATCGATATGTTGATAGTTAATCCAACGTAAGCCGTGACTGGCTATTTCGTGACCAGCTTCTACGCAGGCCTTAGCTACGTCAGGATGGCGCTCTAGTGCCATTGCAACAGCAAATAAGGTAATGGGAATATCATACTTTTTAAATAATTTTAATAAACGCCAAACGCCGGCACGCGAACCATACTCGTAAATAGACTCCATACTAATATGGCGCCCTTCAACATGTGGCGCGTTGATTATTTCAGATAAAAAAGTTTCAGCTGCTGTATCTCCATGCAGTACACAGTTTTCCCCACCTTCCTCATAATTAAGCACTACTTGTATGGCAATCTGTGCTTTGTTAGGCCAGTTTGCATGAGGAACTTGGTTTGCATAGCCAATTAAATTTCTTGGGTAATCTTCAGTTGATTTACTCATATAATTATCCTTTTTTGAGTGCAGACAACCAAGCGTCTAATGTTTGGCGTTCTTCATCAGTCATTTGCGTCATATTTGCCAAGGGCATATCTTTAGTAATAATTGCCCGAGTATGAATAAGGGCACTCACTTTTTTAGCTTGTTCAATTGAGTCTAACTTAAAGCCTAAAGGCGCTGTTTGAAATAACTCAGAGCGAGGGGTTTGACTATGGCACTCACTGCAGTGGGTATTAATTATATTCCATGCTTGAGCATCTGTTATGGTATTACCAACCTGTGATGATGAAGAAGCTGTTTTTGGCCATGGAGCAATGGCTAGCATCACGACTAAAAACGCGCCGATACCACTAATGAAAACAGATGGCTTATTAACACCTTGGTGTTTTAAATTAAAGTAATGACGTATCCACATACCAACTATAAATAACGCAATGAGAATTAACCAACCTAGGTCATGACTGTAGGTGAAAGGGAAGTGGTTACTGAGCATTATAAAAATAATAGGTAAGGTGGCGTAGTTATTATGTACTGAACATTGCTTTGCTTTTAAACCTGGCGCAGAGTCCGGAATACGGCCGGCTTCGATTTCACTCACCATATAGCGCTGGCCTGGCATGATAATGTGATAGACGTTGCCGGCCATACAGGTACCAATCAGCGCTCCTACGTGAATGTATACGGCGCGGTCGCTAAATAATTGATCGATTCCCCATGTCCAAAGGGCTAATAAACCAATGGCAACAATACTAAAAGCGATGCCTTTTTCGACCAGCGGGCTTTTACAAAGTAATCGATATACGCCATAGCCTAGAGCAATAAGTGCCAGTGATGAGCCAATTGCGGTAAATTTACTTAACTCACTTTTGCTTGCATCAAGTAGATAAATATCCGCACCGACATAATATAATAGGCTAAATAATAATACGCCGCTGATCCATGTTGTGTAGGCTTCCCACTTAAACCAATGGAGTGTGCTAGGCATTTTCTCGGGGCCATTTTGGTATTTTGCTACTTCATAAAAACCACCACCGTGTACAGCCCATAAGTCGCCCTTAATACCTTTGTCTTGCTTCCACTGTGGTGGGGTTTGTAAGTTATTATCTAGCCAAACAAAATAAAATGAAGCGCCAATCCAGGCAATGCCCGCAACCACATGAAAGTAACGGAACATTAAGTGAGCAAGCTCAAATAAGTAATTTTCCATGGTTAAGCCTCTTTAAGTATAGGAGGTTGAGTAACTGAAAACGGGTCGTTTAAGTCACGTTGATAAACACAATCACCCATAATATAAGTTTGTTCAATACAGCGGTCATCGCCGAGCATCATCATTGCAAATAGTTTTTCGTGTAGTGTTTTAGTATGACCGATTCTGAACTTTAAAAAGGAGGTTGCTTGGTAATCAATAACAATAAAATCAGCCTCGCAGTGAGTTGCAAAGTTACCGATAGTGCCCTCTAAATCGAGGGCTCGAGCACCGCCTAGCGTTGCTAAATATAAGCCTTTAAAAGCAGAGAATTTTTGACCTTGTAATTGTTGTATTTTATAAGCTTCATTGGCGGTTTGAAGCATGGAAAAGCTTGTGCCAGCCCCAATATCTGTGCCCATACCAACGTTTACGCTATGCTCTTCGCAAGCTTTTAAGTTAAACAAGCCAGAGCCTAAGAATAGGTTTGATGTAGCGCAATGTGAGAGCGCGGCATCATTATCAGCTATACAACATAGCTCACGATCGGATAAATGAATGCCATGGGCAAATACTGAGCGTTTACGAACCATGTTTTCTTTTTCATAAACAGCTAAATAGTCTTCGGCATCGGGAAATAACCCTTTAACCCAGTCACACTCATCTGTGTTTTCAGACAAGTGCGTATGTAAATATGTGTCTGGGTATTCAGTTAATAGCTGGCTACATTTTTGTAGCTGCTCAGGTGTTGAGGTAGGGGCAAAGCGAGGAGACACAGCGTAGCTTAGTCTGTCGACATTATGCCATTTCTCTATTAGCGCTTTTGATTCATCGTAGCTACTTTGTGCACTATCAGATAAATCATCAGGGCAGTTGCGATCCATCATCACTTTACCTGCAATCATACGTAGGTTTCGTTTTTGTGCTTCACTAAAAAAAGCATTAACTGATTGCGGGTGTACCGTGCCAAATACCATCGCTGTAGTTGTGCCATTGCGCAATAGCTCATCTAAAAATATTGTTGATACTTCTTGAGCGTAACTTTCATCTGCAAACTTTTTTTCGGTCGGAAATGCATATTCAGTTAGCCAACTAAGCAGTTGCTCGCCGTAGGCGCCAACCATTTCAGTTTGCGGTAGGTGGATATGGGTATCAATCATGCCCGGCATTATTAATTTACCATCATGTCTAGTTATGTCTACGGACTCATCAAGGTGTGCCAAGATATCTTTTTCAAAGCCGACCTCTACTACTTTGCCGTTTTCAATAACGAGCGCGCCCTGTTCAAAATAGCGGTGGGCGCTTTGGCCACTAATTGCCGGATCGTCTATGAAATCTAATATATCACCACAAATTACTTTGCTGTCTTTATTATTAAAGATACTCACGTTAACTTCCTCTGTAGGTTGAAAAGCCAAATGGCGATAGGAGTAATGGAATATGATGGTGTTTAGAGTCTTGTAATCTAAATGTGATCTCTACTTGAGGGTAAAATGCAGGTACAGGCTGCTTTTGATAATAGTTGTCTAGATCAAATATCAATTTATAGGTGGCGAACTTAATTGACGTGTCAGGAGATAACCAATCGATGATCCGTCCATCCGTATCGGTCACTCCTTTTGTTAGTAAGTGCCATTGCTTGTCAACTTGCTGATAAAGTGACACCGGCACATTAGCTGCCGGTTTTCCTGTGCTGGTATCTAAAATATGGGTCGTAATAGGGCTTTTGCTCATAGTAAATTCTCTAATCTAATTTGTGTAATTTTGGCTTGCTCACCAGCGGCTATTTGTAACTCTTCAGCGCGGTTGTTATTAATTCGTTGCTCTATTAGCGCCAGCATTTGTTCAGCGCTTTTACCGGTTGCACAAACAATAAAAATAAAGCCAAATTTATGTAAGTAGTCATTATTTAAGGTAATCATTTTTTCAAGTGTCGATGTATTTGCTTGACTCATACCAGATTGCTCAAGG
>NZ_JBQSVO010000169.1:0-4968 GCF_052376275.1 Pseudoalteromonas sp. AOP7-A1-14
TTCATTGCCCTAAAGCTCTGTATCAACCTCTTATTTTGACGTTTTAATTCTTTGGCAGTTTTGTCGGTATTCACTTGGAACTCACAAGGCTTCTTCTCCGCAGCGAATTGCCCAATACCACATAAACGACTGCAACTTGGGTTAAGGCAATATCCACCTGTAGGAAGCTTAACAATGGCGATGGTTTTGTTTCTTACCAATTCTTCTATTTCAGTCCTAGACATATACACTTGATGACCATTCTTCACCCTCTGAAATTTATCCAAAGCAATACGCTCACCGCCACCGCCGCTGAGGTGTTCAGTCTCATTGTATATTTCATCAAAAGCGTCAACCCCCATATGAATACCTTCCTCTTCGAGTAATTCTAAAAGGTCGGCATCAAGCAACAACTCTTCCATCGCTTGAAGAGCTGCGTTATTAGCGTAGTAATCTGACATATTGATGTTTTGATGCTTGTATTGAAACTTTATTGCAGTGCTTGAGCCGAATCCGTACCGTTTGAAAAAGACAGCAAAGCTTCGCCTAAAATCATGAGGTGTCAGCCTTGGTAATCCCTCACCTGAAGTCATTTCTCCTTCACGAGATGGGTTAAGTCGGTTGAACTCTTCGATATCTTCGTTACTAGCTGTCAATTTAAGAGAAGCTGCATATTGGGTCAGCAGTCTTTGACTATTTGCTTGCACAAACGAAGCCGCTGACGTGGTATTATGACGTAAAATAATAAAAGCTGAATTTAGTTCTTTTGATGCTTTAGCGTGTTCATCCTCTCTATAGGCACCACTATTAATTTTCTCATCAATGAGCGTTTTATAATGATCTCTTAAGCTTTCAGTCATATCGAATGCAAGCTCAAGTGCATCTTTAACAATAGGGTGTGTTTGCCATGTTACGGTTCTGGGTATTCCGTCTTCACCTTTTGATGTTTCACCCGATACAATCGAGATTAACTTGTGCTTGCCTACCTGCTTGGTGCTGTAACGAGAAGGGTTAAAACTTAGCACCTCACCTATACGCCCACCACTAAAGGCCAATGTGATAATCAAGCACGCTGATTGTATTTTGCCAAGCTCTGAACCATTTAAAGTGATATTAAAATCAGGGATCTGATGATCGATATTCTTTAGCCTTTTCCTTATCTGATGATCTACCGCTTTATCATTTTGCTCTTTAGTCAGAGAGTTATTGCTAAAGTCACACTGCGACTTAACATCATCAGATATCTGGATTACTTGTGATACTAACTTTGAGATCCCGTGTCGGAGTACGTGGTATTTTTCAACAACATTAATTGCATCAGCAATGATCGCATAGTACATATCAATTGGAATGGCAATACTTTGTTTGGTTATACGCCCCTTTGATAATGCCAATAATTCATCACCACTAAACCTCCTACCGATGAGGTTAGCTTGATACAATATATTGAAAGCCGTGAGCATCCCTCTTATGGATATATCGTTGAAATTAGAAGCAGACACCTTCCTTTTAAACATTCTATAAACAACATCATCACTAAGGCTGTTCCAGTTACAACCCGAAAGGCACTGAGCTATTTTTTCCAACCCTCTTCTCCACGCATTCAATTGGCTAGCAGTCGGAGGTGCAGATTCTTGCTCCCTCAGAAACTCATATATGGAGAACAGCGCATCTTGGATATGCCTACGATATTGTTTTTCAACTTTTGAAAACGAAACCACAGCGTTTTTACCAACGGCTTTAGCTTCTGAGCCAGATAAGTCCCATGATTCATCATATATTAATGATAACGTCTCACCTTCAGATGTACGCGAAACGACAGTGTTGTTGATGTATGGCTTAGCCCTAACTAAACTGGACATTATGCAAACACCTCCAATAGATCATTTAAGCTATATACGCTGGAATATAATGGATGTACCTCAGTCTTATGTTTCTCCAACGCTTGCTTAAAATTCTCTTTGGACTTTTCCTCGAAACGCTGAAGTATCCCATTTACTGTTTGGTATAGCGTGTTGTATTTACCGTCTGGAAATGAATTAATCGACGGCAATTGCTGCATCTCTTGTAACGTATCTCTAAATGAGAGCATGAGCCAAATATCTTGAACGTCGGACACAAGAGCGTGTTGTTCACATTCGAAGCAACCTAAAAAATCAGTACAAGCAGGCTCAATGCTGTCTGTTGCTACACCAGCCTTTGCAAGTGATTTTTCAATTAAACGAAGTGCACCCTTTGTAGAATCATTGCACCTTACCCCTAATGGTGTCCTAGCCTCATGAGAGCGTTCTTCACCTTTTCGTAGTTCCTGATATTCATAGTCACTTAAGATGTCACCATACTTGAATTTGGCCTCTTCTGTAGCAGCCTTAATGTCTTTTCCTTTTGCAATGTTGAACTTCGCTTCAATAGATGCTCCCAGGTTATTTTCATGATCGCCTTCCACACCTGTTGAATAGCTTCTTCCTATCGTTTCTATACTGTTATTAGCCGACATAGCTACTAAGAAAACACTATCAGTAGCCTTCATCAAAGCATCTAGTTTGGTTTTTCGCATTGAAGAGGGGCTTATCTCCACCAATCCCAAAAGCTTTAAAAGCTTATTGATTGATTTTTGCGGTGAGTCACTAATATCCGCAAAAGACAAAGCTTCTCCGCTTACCGATCTGTATGGAAACAAAAATGCTTCAGGTTCGTGAGAAGTAATATCGCCTGAAATGGCATACCATTTATCTAAAAATGACTTGGCATACTTGCTGAATCCAAGTGAATTGTCTTGCTCTTGATGTCCAGCTCTTCCTTTAACGCTCTCTAATATATATTGACCACCCCCCACTGACTTATACTTGATATCTTTCCTTTTCATATACATTAAAGGGCTAGTATTCATTCCTGTCCACATGTAGCAAAGCATCAGAGCAAGTTTCGTCATTTGGTTTACCCAGTCCCCGCGAGCGACAGACTTTGTAAACGACATCCTTTTATGTACAACCTTTTCTTCGTGTCTGCGGCACATCTCTGCGTTAAAAAGTGTTTCGTCATACAAAGGGTGGACCATAGGGCGCGTGCCATTTTGAAAGTGTTCAGCCAGAACATAAAAGGCTATTAGCATTTGCTTAGCAACAGGCTTAAGCTCACCTTCTAAACTGAGAGCTTTTTGACCTTTTGTGTTTTTTCTAGATCCTTTCAATAATGGAAGTGCCTTTGCTGTATCCAGTATTCCTTTTTGTTCAAATATCCATCTAAAAGATGAAGTAACTACTCTCCAAGACCCTTGCGTATATTTTCCTTCTTTGTACCAGTTACCCCATTGATTCATGTATTCTTTTATGAGGTTTTCATTGAAATACTCACCATCTGAAATGGCATGACCTTTTGAGTCTAACCACGCAAGGTACTTCAATATGACGCTGAATGTGATGCTTCTAGTAGCATCGAAATTGGGAGCTAATAAGCAGTACATTTCTCGAATAAATTGGTCACGATTCATATTGCGTAACAAAGTACCGTCAGGGAAGTTATTAGTACCCCTTTTTAGAACTGGACAACCAAAATATCTTAAACGTTTAAAATGAACATTCTTGTGCTTCCCTGCGGATAAAGATATATCTTCAACACGTAATTGATATACTGATGCTGGAGGTTTTATTACACTCTCAGTGGGAAGGACCGCCTTTCTTTTGCTTTTAACTTTCATTTACCCTTTCCTTGTGAGTAAGCTGAACTTCACTTGTAGAAATATCATCAAAAACTCCTATAAAATCTAAGATGTCTTCGTAAATTTCATCCCCTGTAGGCTCATCTTGGGCTATTTTTAGATATAAAAGGGTCGTACTCTCATCATCGTGTCCAAGCAAAGCCGATACTTGAGCTAAAGCCATATCTGGTGTCGTTTTTCGCAGTAACGCTCTAAACAGAGCGACAGCGAAAGTGGCTCTTAAGTTATGAATTGTTGCCTCTAGTGTTCTGCCTGTCTTAACTTTAACAGTAGCTCGGATCTCTCCCCATCTAGCGTTTAAATCATTTAACTTAGTGAAGAATGGCTTACCTGTAGAGCTTATAAATATGTAATCCTTGCTCTCATCAACACCATCCTCGACATTGAAGAATGCAACGTCACCAGCTTCTCTTTTCGACTTGCAAAGCTCTTTAAATTTCTTTAGTCGCTTCAGATAGCGATCAGTTCTGGTGTAGTCATATATCATTTGCATAGTGCTTGCAGGAATGATCGTTTTTCGAGTTTTGTTATTCCCGTCGCGAGTTTTTGTTAGCGACCCATATTGCTCACCGACTCCAAGCCGTAGAATAGGCTTACGGTGATCGGGCTTGATAATTTGACCTTGATGCAAACTTGCGACTTCTTCTCTTCGCAATCCAGTAAATCGTGAAACCAAGAAGAATAGCGAGTATTCAATTGCTAATTTAGATGGTTTGAGATGTCCTGAAACATTTTTGATAACTGTTTTAGTGTTAAGCAAAATATTTTCAACCTCCTTCCATTCTGTATTGGTAAGAGGTCTAATATCTTTTCTTGATGATGGAATTGCGCCGCCTGAATTTCGTTTGGAACGAGGGAAATTCAAGCGTAAATCTGTTGTATGAACCGCCTTTGACATGTAGCCTTTCATGTTCGTGCCACTTGTCTGAAAGTTAATGTTGATTATCTCATGGTCAAAAGGAGGGTTGTTAAACCTGTAACCTTGTCTTAGGTGAAATGAATAAAACTTAATAACGGCATTCATATAAGCTGTTGCTGTTGTTCTAGCCAATTTTAAATCTGGATTAATTTCTTTTATTACTGCATCTTTTAAAGCCTGCCTATATTGGTAAGTGATTCTTTGAGCCTTTCTTTTCGCCATATAATCCCATTCAGGGCGCGGTAAATCTGTTAACTCATCAAATATATCTTCATCAAATTCATCGTCCCATTGTTCTTGGAACTTTATTAGGAAGGAAAAGAAGTGAACCAACCCTTTGCTGTATTGATCG
>NZ_JBQSVO010000170.1:0-4460 GCF_052376275.1 Pseudoalteromonas sp. AOP7-A1-14
CATTTTGCCGGTGAAAGTGACTATTATGTCGGCGAAGCACGCATGAAGCACAAAAACGGCCACTGGGTTTGGGTACTTGATACCGGCCGAGTTGTGGAATGGAATAGTGATGGCTCGCCAAAACGGATGATTGGCACACATTTAGATATCACTGAGCGCAAAGAAATCGAGTCACAATTACAACAAAACCGTGATCGTTTTGCTTCTTTAGTGGGGAATATTCCCGGCATTGTATATCGCTGTCAACCGGATAAACAATGGACCATGCTTTACATGAGTGAACAAACAAAGTCCATAACAGGTTATCACCCTGAGGATTTAGTTAATAATCACAAACTAAGTTTTGCTGAAATTATTCACCCTGATGACGTACAACAAGTTGAAACCGCAATTTTTGAAAAGGTAAATCAACATTTGCCTTGGTCAATTGAGTATCGACTAATAGCGCATGATGAAAGTATTCATTGGGTGCACGAAAAAGGCCAAGCTGTGTATGATGCGCTAGGTGATATTAGTTATCTGGATGGTTTTATATTAGACATAACAGAGCGGTATAACACCCAAACTCAGCTTTATCGTCAACAGAGTTTACTTGAATCAATGAGTAAGCAAGGAAAAATTGGCGCATGGGAAGTGGATTTAACGCTACAAACTATTTATTGGTCAGATGAAGTTAAAGCAATTCATGATGTTGAGAATAACTACGAACCGGTGCTTAGTGAAGCCCTCGATTTTTATAAACAAGGTGAAAACCGCGATAAAATTATTGAACTGTTTGATTTGGCAGTAAGTGAGGGGAAGGCATGGGAAGCAGAGCTTGTTATTGTAACTGCAAAAGGGAAAGAGTTATGGGTTAAATCGATGGGCCAAGCTGACTTTCAAGATGGTAAGTGCGTACGCATTTATGGCTCTTTTCAGGACATAAATGATTATAAAGCAATGCAACTTGAGCGTGAAAAAGCCAGTCGTTATAACAAGCATTTGGCTAGTTTAACGGTTTCTCCTGAAGTGCTTTCGGGGGATTTTGAGCAAGTAAAAGATATTATTGCGCAATCGATGACTGAGTTGTTAGGTGTTGATCGTGCATCAGTATGGATTTTTGATGCAGCAGCGCAAGAAATGCATTGCTATAGCTTATACGTTAAAGAGCAAGGCTACATTAAGCAACCAGTAGTGCTTAAAATTGTTGATTATCCAAATTACTATCGTTATATGTTTGAGCAAGGCGTTATTGCGGCGGTTGATGTTAATAAGCATCCCGCTATATATGAGATGATTGAAGGCTATACAAAACCCCTTGGTATAACCTCAATGTTGGATGCAGTTATATCAACAGGTGAAGGGATTTTAGGGGTACTTTGTGCTGAGCAAGTCGGCACTCATCGGGTTTGGAGTCAACAAGAAGAAACCTATTTACGCTCTTTGGCAACATTAGTTGGTAGTGTGATTATAGCCCAGCGCCGTAAAAAAACCGCAGAAGAGTTAAAATTTGCGCTGATAAAATCTAACGATGCAGCAACGGCAAAAAGTCAGTTTTTAGCTACTATGAGTCATGAGATACGTACTCCGATGAATGGCGTGCTTGGCATGCTTGAGTTGATCCAACTAGAGCCGCTGAGTAAACCTGTTGAAACCAAAGTGGGTATTGCAAAAAATAGCGCCCATTCATTATTGTCAGTTATTAACGATATTCTTGACTTTTCAAAGATTGAAGCCGGTAAAATTGAGCTGGAAACTATTAACTTTAATGCTCGTGACTTAATTGGTGAAATTGCTGAATCACAAGCGTTAAAAGCACAAGAGAAGGATTTAGAAATAATTCTCGACCTTGTAGCTATTAATCCATCAGAGCTTAAAGGTGATCCTGGGCGAATTCGTCAAGTGCTAACTAATTTACTCAGTAATGCAGTTAAGTTTACAGCTCACGGCGATATTATTATTAGTGCAAATATGAGTGAGACTGCTGATAACTTTCTACTTTCATTAAAAGTAAAAGATTCTGGCATCGGCATAGATAAAACCAAGCAAAGCCAATTGTTTAGCCCTTTTTCGCAAGTTGATGCGTCTACAACCCGCGAGTACGGAGGCTCAGGTTTAGGGTTAGCCATTTCTAAGCAGCTATGTGAAATTATGGGGGGAACAGTCACACTTCAAAGTGAAGTGGGCGTTGGTAGTGAGTTTACAGCCACCTTTATGCTCGAAGCAGGAAGTGAGCAAGAGCGTAGTATTCCTAAGGCCGATATGAGTAAACTAACGGTGTTGGTGGTTGATGATAATGAAACGAATCGTATTGTGATTAGTCAACAATTACAACATTGGGGGGCAAAAGTTGAGCTTGCCTGTGATGGCTATACAGCTATTAGTTTATGTAATGCACGAGTTGCGGCGGGGCAGCCGCTTTATGATATTGCGGTGCTAGATATGCAAATGCCACAAATGGATGGCATAACTTTATGTAGAAAACTTAAAAGTAACCCGCAGCTACATGCAATGCCTTTAGTTATGATGACCAGTATCGCTGGCATGGAAGGCGCGCAGCGATATAGCGATGCAGGTTTTCAAGCTTACTTTGCAAAACCAATAACGACAGCCGATCTTATTTCAGCTTTAGCTGTTATTACAGCTAAAAGTGAGAAAGATGAACTGCCCCTTGTTACATCAAGTTATATCTCGTCACTGCGTTCGAATAATAAAAATAAAAAACTATTGTTAGTGGAAGATAACCCGATAAATCAGCAGGTTTCAACGCTTATGTTAGCTAAATTGGACTACCAAGTGACGCTTGCAGAAAATGGTCAGCGAGCAATTGAAATATTAAAAGAAAGTGAAAAGGGTGAGTTTTATTTAGTCTTGATGGATTGTCAAATGCCTATTATGGATGGTTTTGATGCGACCCGTGCAATTCGTCAAGGTCGAGCGGGCGCTGAACATCAAGATATTACTATTATTGCATTAACGGCCAATGCAATGGATGAAGATAAAGAGCAGTGTTTAGCGGCTGGTATGAACGATTACCTATCTAAACCTATTCAACTACAAATACTTAAAGATAAATTAGAACAATATTAGGATAAAACCAAGACATTATGACTCATAACACCTTAACCATAAGAGATGCATGCCCATCGGACGCTGCTACTATTTTGCATTTTATTACCGAACTTGCGATTTATGAAAAACAGCCCGATGCTGTTAAAACTAACGAACAAGCCATTTTAAAAACCCTCTTTAGTGAAGGGGCAACCGCTCATAGTTTGCTTTGTTTAGAAGGTGACAAGCCTGTTGGTTTTGCAGTTTACTTTTATAACTATTCCACTTGGCTGGGTAAAAATGGGCTGTACTTAGAAGATTTATATGTTAGCCCAGACAGCCGTGGTAAAGGGGCGGGTAAAGCAATTATGACTCACCTTGCGCAGCAAGCAATAGCTAAAGACTGCGGTCGTTTTGAATGGGTGGTACTTGATTGGAACCAGACTGCTATCGATTTTTACAACAGTATGGGCGCTGAACCACAAGATGAGTGGATTATCTATCGGTTAACCGGGCAGGCATTGGTAGATTTATCCAAAAGGTAGTATAAATAAAAATCATTTGCATTTAAGTTGTATGGAGTGTAAGTTTAATACTCTCATTTTCAGTGCAGGTGGTTTGATGATGTCTACTCAAGTAAAAGAATTCATGCCTATAATGGTTGAGCAGGCATTAAGCCCGTGGCAATCTAATATCATAGCGGGTAACTATGCATTCGAGCGCGGTGCGTTACTTGAAGCGCGTGATAAGTACACTACGGCATATACTCATGCTGCCCATTTACTAAATCAATTTAGGCAAACAAAAGCCAGCCAATCTACACTCAAAGCAATTGAGTATTGCTGTCCGGCACTAGTTGTCGCAGCTCATAACTTAGCTGATACTTACCGAGCAATGAGGCAAGCAGATCATGCTTGCCAGTGGTTATGTGATATCCATGTCACATTTAGCCAGCTTCTTCTGCATCCTAGTAATAATGTGCGAGCCGTGGTGATCCACCATCATCATAGAACCTATTCTGAATTGGTGCAGTTTGCGAAATTACATAACCATAATCCAAAACTGATAGAACAGATTAACCATACATTGAGAATCCAATAGCTAGAAGGAGCAACTATGGCTTTTACCTTACCTGCGTTATCGTATGAATACGATGCGCTGGAACCACACATTGATACTAAAACGATGCAAATTCATCATACTCTACATCACCAAACGTATGTTAATAAAGCAAATGCAGCTTTAAAGAATACGGAGTATGAAAATACCGATGTGCATGAATTACTTGCCAATATTGCATCATTGCCAGAGGCGCTACAAAAAGCAGTGCAAGAACACGGCGGAGGACATGCGAACCATTCATTATTTTGGACGATTATGGGTCCAGAGGGAGGTTGTCAACCAAAAGGCGTTCTGCTTAGTGCAATTAC
>NZ_JBQSVO010000171.1:0-4438 GCF_052376275.1 Pseudoalteromonas sp. AOP7-A1-14
CAAGTTGGTCTTGAAGTGGAGCGCTCAAACGGCCAAGAATATCAATCGCTTCCGTGGCTATCCTTGGCGCAATCCACTCAGCTAACCCTGTATGTGTTTTCTCAGAGACAGTTTCGATGTGGTAGTAAGTGGTGTCACCTTTCGTTTCAGAGCGATACGCATCACGCTTAATGCCTAATATTTCATGGATACGCATACCCGTTGTGAGTAACAGCCAGAAGATACAGCTATCTCGAAGTAGCAATGTTTCTCTCTTTTTTGACGATTCCAGAATTTCATCAGCTTTATCTAGGTATGATTTAGTGAACTGGCACAGCGGAATTAGCACTTTATTTGGAATAATGGGGGTCTTACCTTTGGTAATGGCTTCCCGATACGCTTCACCAACATACCCTGCTTGCTCATTAGCGGTTGATTGAGGCCAAGGATGCTCTTTGACAAAATCAAACTCTTTACAGTGGTAATAAAGGTATTCTAGAACGCGGAATCTATCCACCTTGGTGACTGCTGTCAGTGGTTTAGTCTCGCCTTTTCGTTTTGAGTGCAGGGTATTTACATGCCTAACGTAGGCATTTGAGGTAAAAGCTGTCAGCCCATGTGTAACTGTAGTATCTGAGCTTAAAACCCACTGAAAATAACTTTTCAACTTGTCCAATGTTTTCACAAGAGTATTAAGAGCTAACCCCTTTTTGAATTTGCTCCAGATTACCCACTTTGCCATGCGCTTCATTTGAGTATCATCAATCGTAGAAAAAGTAAGGTTTAATGCACTTGCTATAGTTGCTTTCGTACCTTTCCTAGCAGGAAACACCCATACATCTTCCTCAAATCGAGATAGCGTTTGGTATTCACCATTGGCGAGTTTAATGTAGGTCACGATACCCGTTAGAGAGCCATCAATGACTTGCTCAAGCGCACTGGTGCTTGGCTTTGGGCATTGCTGAATTGCAAACTCAGCTTGCGTGAGTATTAACTCAATTGAACTCATTGCGTCACCTTCAACATATCAAGGTTTTGCCAGTACGGATGTGGATTAGATCTTGCCCGTTCTTTTTCAGCCTCTACACGCTGTAGCTGACCAAGCTTTGCAAATTCAGGGACAACTTCTTCATCTACGATTCTTAGAACATTTTTTAAATGACGCTTCCAGTCTTTACGACCAAACTCGTCACGGCTTCGAATAATCGCCCAATAAAAACTAAAGAGTTTGTACAAATCATCACCTGTAATAACGAAGCTTTTACAGCGGAAGCAGCCTAAAAAGTCATTACAGAACGAGCCATTTTTCGGTGCTTTATCGCCATTCTTAGGGTCTTTACAATGCCCTACAGGGACACTTGGCTCTGCGCACGTTAGCTCTTTAACTCGTATCTCACCCATTAAGCCCAAGTTGCGCTTTGATTGCTCAGGAGCTTGCAGGTAGTGGTCAAGCGTTCCTGTCCCACTGTGTTTGGCTTGCCGCGCAGCAATTAACAAACTCTCACCACTCAGCTCATAAATACCATTGATGAACGTCTTGCGAAAACGGCTTACATTAAGTTTCATCGTTCGAACATCTTCATCTCTTAAGTCGTACTCTTTGATGAATTTTTTGATGTTATATCGAAGCAGCCTTTCTGCTAGAGAGGAGACCGTACCTCTCTCTGCACCTATGTGGGCAACTCTAGGCTCATAGACAAATACCAAGTCGGAATCGATAGACTTTCTCACTTGGCTATTACGCTCAATGATAGCCTCAATAAGATAAGCAACATCAAGCTTTATTCCTTGCACCACTTCAAGTTCCTGTGATTTTCGTAAATTGTGCAATTGCGTGGTGTTGCCTCTTTTTTTGAATACGGTTAAGAGCTTGCGGCAATCTTTAAGTGGGTGGTCGGTCAATGAGTCGGTAGTCATATTGAGAAGCGGAGATGTGTTGATGCCTGTCTGAATCGCCACAGCTAACAAACACAGTGTTAACTGATAACCTGTTAGTGGTTCGGTCTTTTGATAAATCGGCTTAATTGCTTGTTTTAGCGCAACTACCACCTGCCTTTTTTCATGGGAAGTCAGAGGTTTCTCGCCCTTTGCACGTTTACTTGAATTTGGAAATGGGCTCTTAGGAAAGAAATCACTGTTTAGGTTGATGTAACCAATGACTGACCAATAGCCCTTGTCCCTCATGTGTATCAGCATTGACTTGAGATGAGTGTAGTAACCTTTTTGGGTGTTATACCCAATATCACTACCTTTAAGGTGCAGTAAATATTGGTCGATCAACTCTGGTGTAATATCTGCTTGTGTTAAGTCCTCACTCGCTGAATACCTAAATAATGTAAGGTATTCAGCGAAATGGGAAAAACCACTATTAAAATAACTTCTTTGAGTTTCCTCGCTAAGAGCATCGGTATTTTTCAGCAGAGCTTTTGCGGTGTAGTACACTCGATTTGTAATGTCGTCATAACCTTTGCCATAGAAACGAGTAAAATTAATGTTAGAACCATTACCACCTTTTGAACCGATATTGGGGTAATTCACAACAGGGTTGATTGGTCGGACTATTTCTCGATTTTGAGTAGTGTCAATAGTTGGCTCTACTGCCGACGTTTTCTTTAGCTTGTCTTTGTTAATCGACAGTTTTTTTCTTTGCCTAGCCATACTTTACCTACGCAATCGCATCAACTTGTTGCTGATACTCAATCGAAAAGTCATCGACTAAATCATTAACCAAGTGCAAATACTTCATTGTGGTTGTGATACTTGAATGCCCAAGCCGAGCTTGTAGGTACATCAAGGGTTCAAATCTGCTGCTTTTATGTTCTAGCATTCCTTTTAGCATGTGCGTTGCGTAAGTATGTCTTAACATGTGCGGTGATACGTGAAAGGGCAAATTAAGCGACTTGAGAGCCTTACCAAAAGCAGAGCCTTGAGAAGTCCACTCTTGACCATCAGACGTTAAAAACAAGCAGTCTGATACCACTCCTGACTCTTGCTGCTTCCGAAAACGAGCCTCATTGACATAACGCCACAAGTCTTCCATCAGTCGTGTTGGAATGTGTATCTTACGCTCTTTCTCACCTTTGGTTCGCGAAATATTGACCTCGTAGTAAGCTCGATTTCCAGTTGGCTTTCGTATTACGTGCAACGGAAACAACAACAGCTCTTTACGTCTGATACCTGTCTGTAGACATAAGCGAACCATCAGCTTTAAGGTTGGATTTTCAATCGCAGATAGCAGTTCTTTCACTTCAATAGCTGACAAAAACTTAGCTTTCTTCTCAAAGGTTTTCATCATCAAATCAGAGCTGTACTTCTTACCACCATTTCTTTCGGTATGAGCTAGAAACTGCTGCCCTTTATTCACTGAAACGGATTCTAGAGAGTAAGGCAATGATTTAAACCACTTACCAACACCATAGGAGTAGAAACGCACTATCGTTCGTAAGTGCTGATTGGTTGAATTAACCGACATGCCAAACTCACCAACACAAAGGTCACGATAAGCACTGACTAACATTTCATCTTCACTGCTTTCTGAAATATCTCGCCAATCCAAACTGTTCTGCTCACAGAATGTCAGGAATTGAGCTAAATGATTGCCATACGTCCACCAAGTGTTCTCACTATTCACTCGACCTCGTTTTAGGCACTCATAGATCAAGAACTGCATTGCCTCTACACAAAGGTTTCCAGATTCAATCCCTAGATCTGAATTATCAGTCTCCCAAGTCAGTAAAGGGAAATTGGGGTATTTGACGCTTTCTATCTCAAAGTCAGATGTGGATTTCAGTACGATCATAACCATTACTCTATACCTGTGTTAATAACCAGTATGAACAGGTATTTTAGAACATCAAGCAATAGTTACACTTTAAGGGATTCATAACAATAAAGTTCGAAACTTTTCGATGCTATTTGTCGCAGTCTGCCTTTTGTTCTAACAAGCTTTTGCCCCAAACGTGTTAAAGTAATTACTTTATAGGACGGCTTTGAGCGAGAAGCAGACGGTCGATCAAACTCATTTTTGGACAAAAACGAGTTAGAGCCGGAGGGCGGATCTGTAAAATGTATAGTGATAACAACATCCTGCTAAGCCGCAGAAACGGAGTTGATTGTTTGATAGCTACCAGTACAATTAAGTATTTAGGAGCCTCATCACATAATTGCATTCCCCAGCCTTTATTTCTATGTAGGGCTAAATAAACTAATCAGTGTTTAAGGCTAAAGAGAATGTGATTTTTCTGTCACTAACTTCTGCACTTAATTGCGCATCAATTGCTTTACTAAGCGTTTTAGCGATTGATAACCCCAATCCAAAGTTATCATTCGATGTTCTTGAAGTGTCTTTTTGCCATAAAGGGTCAAATAATTGGTCTATATCATTATCACTCAAAGGTTCAATAAGGGAGTTAGTAACTGACAAAAATAAAAGTTTTTCTTTTGAAATCATTGTCGAAAC
>NZ_JBQSVO010000172.1:0-4417 GCF_052376275.1 Pseudoalteromonas sp. AOP7-A1-14
GCTAAAGGAAATAGGGATTGGCCTGAGGATACTAAAGTACTGACAGATCAGTATTCACCGGCTAATTTACTTAACTTTTAGGCACGTATTACGACTGTAATAGCTATTGTAATAAGCACTTTAACGATACATTCAGGCTTGCCTGCTTGTTTGAATGTATCGTGAGTTGTTTTTTATCTTTCAGTTAAGAGCCACAGGTTATTAATAGGTACCGCTTAAACCCACCTTTTATTCACACCCTTAGTATAATGCTTCTTGGCTTTTTATACGTCCTGCCACGACTAAGGTTGCCACTGAGTATATTAAGTAAACCTTATTATCAGCCGTAATTTTTGTGTTGTTTTGCCGCGCGCCCTACTCTTTGGTATGAAGCTAAGCAACTATCATTATTGTTATCTCGGTGGTCGGTTGTGAACGCGTCCCCCTTTTTATTATTTAAACTATACTCGTCGTTAGCATGACAAAAACATTTACTTAGCGTGCTAAGTAATGTATATTAGTTAGCATGCTAAGTAATAAGGTGTGTTATGACTTCTTCTCTTCCTTTTCATGAAACTTTAGATCTAAGCTTGTGTGGCAGTATGGGCCGGGTATTTCGACTATGCCGCGATGCAGTGACTTTGGCTGTTGAGCCGTTAGGGCTTACACAATCTAGGTGGACGGCAATGATCCATCTGCATCACTTATCTGAGGGAGCTACACAACATGCGCTCGCAGAGAGCCTAGGTATAGAAATGCCCTCCCTGACACGCACTATAAAGCAGCTCGAGCAGCAAAAAATTATTACTCGTCAAGTTGATGAACACGATAAGCGCAGTAAGAAGCTTTATTTTACAGAGCAAGGTATACAGTTACTAAGTACGTTAAAGGTGCTCATGGCTGATATTAAACAACAATTATATGCTGACCTTACTACAGATCAGCTCAACACGATGGCCTTTGGCTTAGTACAAATGCAAAGCAATGCCGAAAGCTGTATTGTTAAACTCACAGGAAGTAAATAACCTATGACGCCAGATCAAAAGTTTGCCCGTTATGTGAAAATTTCACTTTTTGGGTTTATTATTGCTTTTATATATTTTGTGATTGCAGATATGTATTTACCAGCCACACCACAAGCCCGTGTTTATCATCCTGTTGTACAAGTAACGCCTCAGGTTAGTGGACGTGTTAATCAGGTGCTGGTCAGTAATAATGAGCATGTTGATAAGCACCAAATACTTTTTAGTATCGACGCCACACCATTTAAACTTGCAGCGCAACAAGCTGAGCTAACGTTGGCGGATGCGAAGCTGCAAAATCAACGTTTAGATAGCAGTATAAAAGCAATAGAAGCAGAGCTTGCTGCGGCTAACGCAAAACTGTATGAGCAGCGCTTATTATATGAACGTAGCGAATCACTCTTACAAAAACGCTCTATTTCAGAGCAAGAATATGAATCGATAAATGCTAACTTTCAATCTAGTAAAGCGAATGTCGCAGCTATTGAGGCTAAGTTGACTGAAGCTAAACTAGCACGCGGCCAAGTTGGTAATGATAACCTAGCACTTCGTCATGCTCGCAACTCTTTTGAGCAAGCTAAGCTTAATTTGTCATATTCACAGGTTAGTGCTGAGGTGGATGGTCAAGTAGCTAATTTACAACTAACTAGCGGGACATATGCAAATAAAGGCCAACCATTATTAGCCATTGTTGCTAGTCGAGCAGATCTAGTGGCAGATTTCCGTGAAAAATCACTGACCAATAGTCGTGTCGGAAGTCAGGCAAGAGTGACGTTTGATTCTTTACCAGACCAGGTATTTAGTGCGCGTATTAGCTCGTTTGAAGCAGGGGTTAGCGATGGGCAACTAAGTGCAAATGGGTTATTAAGTAGTATGGATTCAAGTAATCGTTGGGTACGTGACGCACAACGTCAACGAATTCATATCGAGTTAGAGGATTCGCAGCTATTAACTAGTTTACCCAGCGGTGCGCGGGCAACAGTGCAACTATTACCAGAGTCGACTATTGGGCAGTGGTTTGCTAATGCTCAAATTCGTGCAATTAGCTTACTACATTATATTTACTAGGGAGGCTATATGTCGAGTAATGTCGCCCCAAAACTTGATAACAATGGCTTACGTCAAGCTCTGCGTATTGCTGGCGGTAGTGCCCTTGGTTTTACTTTAGCTAAATTAATGAATTGGCCCAACGGTATATTTTTTACCGTTTACCCCATGTTGTTATTGGGGTTAGTGCCAGTATTGAATGGGCATATAGTACGTCAATTTTTTGCAAGTGCTGCATTTAGTGGTTTGTTTGTGCTAGTGATACAGGGGGGATTCTCGCACTTACCAGTCGTTATGACGGGGTTAATATTTTTAGCTTTTGCTTTTTTGTTTTACCAAATGAGTTTAGGAACTAACTTTTTATTTGGTGCTTTGAGTGTAGTTGGGTTATCTATCCAGCTACATTTTTCAAGTTATGTTGTTAATGGAACAAGTGTTTATCCACTAATTATCAGTAATGGTTTAGCCGTGGTGATCACTGTCTTTGGGGCGATGTTAATGCACTTTGTATTCCCTGATGTTGAGCCTCGCCAAGCACGACAAATACCAGAAAAAGCGAAAGAAAGCGTACGCCATGAAGTTTTATTATGCGCTACGGTGGCTACATTATCTTTTGTGGTATTCCAGGTTTTTGATTTACAAGATTCGATATCAGCTCAAGCCGCATCAATTTTAATTTTATTCCCCCTGTGTTGGAAAGCTGCAGGAATGGCAGGTTGGCAGCGTGCAATAGGAACATTAATTGGTTGTAATATTGCTTTAGTAGCACAGTTGTTTTTATATGATCACTCCAACATACTCGTTTTTCCGGTATTTATATTATGGTTTTTTACTTTTATATTTAGCCGTTACCACATTCTAAACGGCAGTATCCCTGGAGTTAGATTTGGCGTGATCACGACGTTTGGTATCCTATTTGGTCAGTACCTTGGGCCTGGTCAGGATTTGGTATATAGCGCGTTATATCGCTTTACGTCTGTATCTGTGGCTATTTTAGTGAGCTTGTGTGCTGTGTATATTATGCATCATCTCTTAAACCGTTTTAGTGTTACCCGCCACCATACCTTCGAATAAATCATACGCAGTAACGATAGTAAGTTACTGCGTAATACGCTAAGTGTGATGCACGTATTTTTACTTTCTTGGCAGTAACCAAAGTGTGAGCAATCCGGCTAAAATTCCCCAAAAAGCAGCACCTATTGAGAATAACGTTAAATCTGAAGCGGTGACTAAAAATGTGATTATGGCGGCTTCTGTGTAGTAACTATCAGACAATGCTTGCTCTAAGCTCGAAGCAATTGTAGTAAATAATGCAATGCCAGCGAGAGCTAAAATGAGTGATTGCGGTAAGCTGGCAACCAGCCCAACTAAAGTGGCTGCGCTAATAGCCATGACAATATAAAACCCACCCCCAGCAATGCTTGCCCAGTAGCGTTTGCTTGGATCACTGTCAGCGTCTTTAGTCATACACATAGCTGCAGTGATTGCCGCGAGATTGATAGAATATCCACCAAAAGGCGCTATCAAAATATTAGTCAAACCGGTGATATTAAGCGTCGCTGATACCGGCGCTTTGTAATTATGGGCTTTTAATACAGCAATACCCGGTAAGTTTTGTGAAGTCATGGTCACTATATAAAGTGGAATACCGATGCTTACCATCGCCTGAAAATTAAACACCGGCGCAATATAGACAAATTCACTCATTTTCCATTGCCAGCTACTGGTATCTATTTGACCAGTGAAGCCCGCTATCGAGAACCCCGTAACTAATACCATGAGCATGGTAAAGCGCGGTATAAAGCGTTTACTGAGTAAATAAACCAGTATCATAATACCTATCAAAAAAGGGGTATCACTCATAAAGTTAAATACATCAATACCAATGTAACCAGTACACCGGCTAACATAGCACAGGCTATTTGACTTGGAATTCGCTCCATTATCTTTTCAAACCAACCCGTTATGCCGCAAATAAAGACTAAAAAGGCGCTCAGTATAAAGGCCCCCACCGCTTCATTTAAACTATAACCTTGTGCGCTTGAGATCAGTAATGCGGCGCCTGTCGTTGACCAAGCAATTAAAATAGGGACTTTATAATAGTACGATAAACCAATGGTTGTTACTCCCATTGCCAATCCAAGTGTTAGTACCCAGCTTGCAACCAAATCCGCTGTTCCACCAAGAACTATAACTACCTGATAAATCAATGCAATAGAACTTGTAAAACCTATAATCACGGCAACTAAGCCTGCGGTTAAACGATTTATCAATTGATCGGAAAGTTGCATAAATACCTTGTTTTTATTCAATTAGTTATGCGGCTAGTTATACATGTTTTTTTCATAATTACTAGCAACAATGAACTC
>NZ_JBQSVO010000173.1:0-4318 GCF_052376275.1 Pseudoalteromonas sp. AOP7-A1-14
GTTATTTAGGCTAAATATACGCTATTATCAGACATCTTGAACAACACTATTTTTAAGTTTATATGTCTATTCGTCTAGCTAATCAAGCTGACTTGGCTGCAATTGTAGCTATTTATAACGAAACTATTCCGTCGCGTATGGTTACCGCGGATACTGAGCCTACCACCGTAGATGAAAAACAAGCTTGGTTTGACAGCCACAATGAGCGCCGACCTATTTATGTTTATGAGCAAGCAGAGCAAGTGAGCGCTTGGCTTAGTTATAAGTCATTTTATGGCCGTCCAGCTTATGACGGTACCGTTGAAATAAGCATTTACCTTGCGAGTGCAGTCCAAGGGAGAGGGCTCGGTAAACAATTGCTTACGTTTGCTGAACAACAGGCCAAGATGCTTAATATTAGTGTATTGTTGGCATTTATTTTTAGCCATAATATACCCAGTATAAAACTATTTCAGCGCTTTGAATATCAAACGTGGGGAGTGCTACCAAATATCGCAACTATGGATGGACAAAAATATAGTTTAACCATATTAGGTAAGAATTTGTAAAATATTAAGTTTAAAAACTAATTATTTCAAATGGTTAATTTAAAATAACAGGCGATATCCTGCCTATAAAAAATTATAGGTTATGCTTTTATTATGAATGAATAATAAGCGTAACGTGTTGTGCGGCATATTTTAATTGTAGGCAGTAATAGCCTAGCTATACGTGTTAAAGTTCTGTTAGAGTTGATTGGTTGTACCGTTGAGTTACTTCATTTCTCAATGTTGGAAGAAGATATCTCTTATGGTCGTTTGATTTAATTTTATCGCTCATGGTGTGCCGCTAGGTACTGTAAAAATAATATTGGAACATAAAGAGCTAAATTTAGCTTTATTGCTTGAGCGCTAATAATACTGATATTAGGCGTCGCGAGGTAAGCCTTTTTCGACGATACGAATGAGCCGAGCGGTTTTCCTAAGCTGTTTGGCTTTTTTGTTTTGCTGCTGCTCAAGCGCCCAGTCTATATGCTCAATAACCAGTTCACTAGATTGCTCACGAATTTGATTAAGTGTATCAATTATAGTTTGATCAAACTCGGCGTTACCTAATCCTACAGCTATGTTTCGGCGCCAGCGTTGATGACCAATACGGCGGATTGGGCTGCCTTCAGTATTTTTTAAAAAAGTGGCTTCATCCCAGTTGAAAAGCTCTATTAAATCTTTATCTTTTAGCTGTTTTCGTGGGTGAAAGTCGGCTTCATCAGTTAGCTGCCCATAGCGATTCCAAGGACATACTAACTGGCAGTCATCGCAACCATAAATTCGATTACCCAGTAATGAGCGATACTGCTCAGGAATAGCGCCTTGCAGCTCTATCGTTAAATAAGAAATACATTTACGGGCATCAACAACATAAGGTTCAACAATAGCGCCAGTAGGGCATAAAGTCATACAGGCAACACATTTACCGCAGCCTTCAAATTCATTGGGTTTATCAACGGGCAGGGGAATATCAACAAATAATTCCCCTAAAAAGAACCACGAGCCGGCCTCTTTATTGATCAATAAACTATGTTTACCCTGCCAACCAAGTCCTGCTTTTTCGGCTAATTGGCGCTCAAGTACGGGGGCAGAGTCAACGAAGGGCCGAAAACCCAATTCGCCTACTTCAAGCTCTATTTTTTGGCCTAGCTTTTTAATACGATTACGCATTAACTTGTGATAATCACGGCCAAGTGCATAACGACTTATGTAGGCCTGATCTGTATTTTTGAGTGTTTTAGCAAAGCTTGCATCAGGGGGGAGGTAGTTCATTTTTACTGAAATCACCCGCTGTGTGCCGGGTACTAGTTCTGCGGGGCGTGCGCGCTTCATACCGTGCGAAGCCATGTAGTCCATATCACCGTGATAACCTAAATCTAGCCAGCGCTGTAATTGAGCTTCATGTTTAGTTAGGTCAATATCAGTAATACCGACCTCGCTAAAGCCAAGCTCTTTGCCCCACTCTTTTATTTGCTGAGCGAGTTGCGTGTAATCAGGGGCTGGCATCGTCACGGGTGTATAACCATAGTTGCAAAATAACACCGCAATTTACCACATATACCCAAACCATCTCAAGATGCGAGCGTCGTTGGGGTTAAAAGCGATTTAGGCAGGTATTAATTGCAGAGTATGATTATTTCTTATTAAAACCAATAATGCAGTATAAATCACTTTTAAACCAATTATTTGGGAATTTCACAGGTACTCACTCTCTTCGGTATTACTTCTTAAAAGGCACTGCCATTTTTACTAAGTAACGCCTTGATATTAGCCTCTGTGAAATGCTGAACTCAGCATTTTTAGATAGTTTAGGTAAGTCACAAGAAGTTAATATCTTCACTGATTTAGAGCGAGTTTAAAATCATTTTGGTATTACACGGATAATTGGTAAAAATACCGTCCACGCCATAATCAAGCATCAGCTCGATGTCTTCTTGTTTATCAACTGTGTAGGCATAAACTTGTAAACCACGTTGTTTTGCGTCAGCAACAAATTCATGGTTAATAAAGTTTTTGTCTATGTGAATACTAAACGCATGTAACTGCTCAGCAAACTCACTATAATGAATGGGGATAGATGACGTTAACGCGCCAATTTTCACCCAAGGTAACTTTTGCTTAAGCCACATTAATTGATGATGATCAAACGAAGACACCAACAGGTTGTTACGAGATAGTTTATTGTCAGCCACATTCTCTTCAATTAGCTCCACAAATTTATCTAAAGAAAAAGTATGCTTAAGCTCTAAGTTAAGTATCGTTTTATCGTCAATCCAATCGATAGTTTGTTGTAAAGTTGGTACAAACTCACCTTTTCCGGCATCAAATTGTTGAATTTGTTCTCGGCTTAACTTATTTACTTTACCACGCCCGCTGGTGGTGCGATCGAGCCATGTATCATGAATGATCATGTAATCATCAATACAGCTTTGTACGTCTATTTCAATACCGTCTACTTCAACTTCGACGGCGGCTTTAATGGCACTTTGAGTATTTTCGGGGTGAGTACCACTTGCGCCGCGATGGGCGAATACTTTTATCATTATTTCTGTTTCCGTGTAACTGACCATGTTTCGTAAAATGCTGCACTAATGACTAAAGCTCCACCGACTAAAGTCAGTAATGAAGGTTGTTCATGTAGCAATAAAAAAGCTAAAAAGGTGCCATATAGTGGCTGCAAACACGATATAAGCCCTGCAGTGGAAGCTGATAAGTACTGCAAACTTGCTGCAAATAGCGAATGCGGTGTTGCTGTAAAAATAACGCCAGCTACGACTAATAAGCCTAAATCATAATGTGATACTTGCATTATCGGCACTTCAATAAAGGCGCATAACAACAGCGTTGCTACCCCTGTCTGGTAGAGCATCGTTTGCGGGCCCGAATATTGGCTAAAGTATCGTTTATGAATGATGTTTCTAAATGCAAATAAACAAGCGGATAGAATTCCAGTCACAATACCAAGAGTTACTTCATCGCCAAAATTACTCCATGGTACGAGCAAGCAAATACCAAGCATGACTATAAGCGCACTAAGTAAATCTTTTATTTTAGGGGTTTTAGCGTGAAAAAATGGTTCAATAAACACGGTGATAACAGGGTAAGTAAAAAAGGCAATCATGCCGATGGTGATGCCAGCCATTTGCATACCTGCAAAATAAGTCACCCAATGTAGTCCCACCGTGACGCCTAAAAAAAGTGCGACAGCGTAATCTTTACTGTTAGTAAGCTTAATTGATTTCTTTTGCGCAAGCAGTAACAATAAAATAGCGAAGCCTGCAACAGCACTGCGATATACAGTAATATCCAACGCATTGAGATTGATTAATTTAGCAAACAAAGCAGTGCCGCCAAATAAAAGTACAGCAATGTGTAAATACATTAAACTTTGCTGCTGTGGTTGCATATGCATACATGTACCTTTTTTATATTAGCACTTGAGTTAAAATCAAAGTTACTAATTGTGTCGTTTTTTGTATCGAGAGTTGTGATAAGTGCCCGTTTTATAGATGACAATTTACACTACACTCACGGTTATTAAAAGAGATAGTTAATGTATTGAGTTAGATAAATTAAATTGAGAGCCAATATGAATAGTGCCGCGTTGATTGGTTTATTAATCGCAGGTATTTATGAAGTAGTTTGGGCACCAGCTATGAAGCAATCTAATGGTTTTACTAAGCTTTGGTCGAGCTGCTTAGTAGTCACTTTCCGAGTATAAACGTTGTGATAATAACTACTTTTCACGGGGTGGGTATATTCGTCGTTCAATGGCGGATGGCGTAAAAGGG
>NZ_JBQSVO010000174.1:0-4276 GCF_052376275.1 Pseudoalteromonas sp. AOP7-A1-14
CTCATTTCTATAACAAGTAGTATTTATTAGCTATAAGCATAAAACGATTAATCGCGGAAATTTTTAAACTGGAATGGTTGACCTAGATCAGCACCGCGTACAACTTGCATTGCTTCTTGTAGGTCGTCACGCTTTTTGCCTGTTACACGCACTTCTTCACCTTGAATAGCCGCTTGCACTTTTACTTTCGAATCCTTGATAGCTTTAACTACTTTTTTAGCCACGTCTTTTTCAATACCTTGCTTTAAAGCCACGTTACGGAATACATTTTTACCCGCACGAGAGATCTCTTGTAGCTCAAGACTTGATACATCCATTCCGCGCTTTGATACTTTATTAGCTAAAATATCAAATAACTGCATTACTTGAGCATCAGCTTCAGCTTTGAGCTTAATGGTTTTGTCGTTCAGCTCAATAGAGGCATCAACCCCTCTAAAATCAAAGCGAGTGTCAAGTTCACGATTCGCGTTATCTACCGCATTTTGCGCTTCGTTCATTTCTACTTCAGATACAATGTCAAATGAAGGCATGAGTTTCTCCTAGCAAATATTTAAAATTAATATAGTAGTGATTATACCTGTAATTTAATAAATCTTTGCACCTTTGTGAATGTTATTCAGGTGCGGTACTAAATATATTTGATATACTGCCGGTTCATTTTTAAGCTATTTAGGATTTTCTGTGACTAGGCGAATTTACCAAGCACTATTTTTACTCAGTATAGTGGCCTTCACATTTTTGTTTGCCAAGGAGATCAAAGGCGCTGCAAACTTATTTCCTCACGTAGATAAAGTCGCGCATTTTGGTATTTTTTTCATTCTAGCCGTCGTGATGGACAAAGCATTTAAAATTCCTTTATGGCTACAAATATTAGTTTTAGCAGGTTACGGTGCGGCTATTGAAATAATGCAAGATATGCTGCCATATCGCCGAGCTTCATTTGCTGATTTTGTTGCCGACTTTATAGGCGCAGCAAGTTACTTTGCCATTAAGCTAACTTTTCATGTAGGGAAAAAAAACCGCGATGGCTAATATCTTAGTTGTTGGCGATGGCGCAATTGGTTTGTTATACAGCCACTTTTTAAGTGCTGAGCACACGATAACCCTTGCCACCCGAAGTAGAAATAGCCAAACTAAGTATACTTACCAGGCAGGCTTCGAAAAAAAAGCAATCAAGGTTAATATCGTAACAAACGAAATACCCAATAAGCTTATAAAAACCCCTTTCGATACTATTATTTTCGCTGTTAAAGCTTACCAATTAGTAGATGCGTTTAACCAATTTATACCTTATACAGCAAACACCTGTAATGTGGTTTTGTCTCATAACGGTATGAGTGATTTATCGTCACTACAAAGCCAATTAAAAACAGAACAAGGTTTATATTTTTTAACCACTCGGCTGGCGGGTTTTAAGAATTCACCAACCAATGTGATACATACAGGGTTAGGCGAAAGTGTTTTGGGCAGCTGTAACCAACAAGCAACAAAACAAAAAGAAGCAGTAAGCAAACAATTGACAGCCATTCCAGAGCTCTACTTTAGCGAACAAATCGAGCTGTTACGTTTTAAAAAATTGCTTATCAATATAGCAATAAACCCACTGAGTGCTTTATATAACGTAAAAAACGGCGCACTTCGCACTCCTTATTTTAGCGGGAAAATTCTTAACCTTTTAAATGAAGCCTGTAATGTAGCCAACGCCCTAGGTGTTAAAGTAATCCTTAGCGAAGCACTTCAACAAGCTTACCTGGTAATGGCTGAAACCCAAGATAACTACTCGTCAATGCAGCAAGATATGGCTCATAATCGCCAAACTGAAATAGAGGCAATGTGTGGGTTTATAAGCGAGCAAGGAAAATTATTAGCCATAAAGACCCCATGCAATGATGAGTTATTATATAAAGTACTAAACAGCTAATTTTAACAGGAGCTCCGCCGATTTTCTGTAGGCATGAGGTTATCTCGCGCTGTTGGCCCAACATCAAACCTTTTGCGTGGCGTAAAGTCCCACTTACGCAAGCTTAAACATCAATATCATGTCGTAGATTTAGCGTAATACAAGGCGCGAACTTGTTTGTGCGTGCCTTTTGCTTTCTCGGGGTAAATAACCATAAAAAAATGCGGTGTTAAACCGCATTTTTATTCTTATATAGCTCGTTAGTTATGGTTATGGGCGGTAAACCTTAACATTATCAAAACCTTGTTCGTGTAAAATAAGCGCTTGAAGTTGGCTCATCACACCTTTAGCGCAGTATAGATAATAGTCTTTATCTGTTGGTAGGTCACCAAACTTGGTCGCTAAACGGAAAAACGGTAAATGCACAACTTCTGTGTCATCAATTTTAAGCGGTTTAGCATCTTCTTCCTCTGGCGAGCGAATATCAACAACCACAGCACCGGCAGGTAAGCTTGTTACTGCTTCAGCTTCTTTAAGCTCTTGTTTAGCCTGTACATCAATGTCACGTATATCCATAATACGAGCATTATCGACAACAGTATCTAATACATCAAAATCAAATTTTTGTTCTTCGGCTTGAATTACACTTAACTTCGCTTTTACTGTTGGCTTTTTCGAAATCACACCACAATATTCTGGCATCGTTTCGGCCATTTCAGCAGTGCCGATTTTGCGGGCAATATCAATAATTTCTTGTTTATCATGCTGAATTAACGGGCGAAGAATTAAAGTCTCAGTGACCCGGTCAATAACACTCAAATTAGCTAGTGTTTGACTTGATACTTGACCAATACTTTCACCAGTAACCAGTGCATGCACGCCAAGCTTTTCCGCTACCTGACTACCTGCGCGCATCATCATACGTTTAAGTACTACGCCCATTTGGCCATTTTCTACGTTTTCGAGAATTTCGGCTACCACAGGTTCAAAGTCAACACTGATAAACTTAACTTTATGGGTGGAGCTAAACTGCTTCCAAATATAGTAGCTGGCCTGTTTTACACCAATCTCATGGGCTGCGCCGCCAAGATTAAAGAATAAAAAGTGCGTACGAGCGCCCTTTCTGATCATTTGATAACTGGCAACACCCGAGTCAAACCCGCCAGACATTAACGATAAAACATCTTCTTGAGTCGGCAGAGGGAAGCCCGCCATACCGTAATGTGTATGCGTAACGATATACGCTTTGTCATCTTTAATTTCTATACGAATTGTTACTTCAGGACGGCTTAATTTTACACTTGCGCCATCGACATGTTGATTTAAACCACCACCAACATAACGCTCAACGTCTGTTGAAGTAAACTCATGCTTACCTTGGCGCTTACAACGTACACAAAAGGTTTTTCCAACAACCGAGTGGCCAATCATATCGAGTGCTTTTTCGTAAATATCGTGCAGGTTTTCGTAGTTGGTTTCAGTTACTTCAATAAATTGCACTATACCAGGAATACGTTGTAGGCCATCAATAAAATCAAGACGCAATTGGGGCTCGTCTGATTTGGTAAGCACGGAGATGTTATCCCAGTTGTTTTTAACTTGTACTTTATCGTCAAGCTTGCGCAAAACAATTTTAATATTATTTTCTAACACTTTAGTAAAGCGTTTACGAACTGAACGGCTTTTAATAGCGATTTCAGGATGAAGTTTGACGATAAATTTAAGCATAGTTCACTCGTTAGACAATTTAAGATTTCATGCGCCCAGTACTGGGCGCGCGATTATAGCAAAAATCTAACGGCTATGAAATAACCTCTTAAGCCGACTCTGCTTGCTTAGCAAGTTGGCTATAATTGCTTTTTAGATGATTAATTTTTGGCAGGCTAGATTCCGTACAATAACTTTTAAGCAACATCAGAACCTTTAAAATACCATTGTAAATATCTTGCTGGAATAACTCACCGCTTAAACGCCGTGCTTTTACATAAGGTGTCCAAAAACTCACAGTAATTTTTAGCATGTGAGCAAGCTCCAATGTATCTTCATCGTCAACATTAATAACGCCACCATCACGCAGTCCTAAAACAATGTTACGCACTTGCTTTAACAAAGCGGATTGGAATTCTATATACTCTTTTTTTAAGACCTCATCACGCGATAAAATATCGCCTAGGTTGTCGTAAAAAAAGTGGAATTGCCACATTAGTTCAAATAATGAATCGAGGTAGCCAGTTAATAAATCAAAAGGATCATCATTTTCATTTACAGGAGCGAACTGAGTATGTAAGTGCTCACTATAAAGTGCGAAGATGTGTCGTATAATATCTTCTTTATTTTTAAAATGATAATAAAGATTACCAGGGCTAATCCCCATAT
>NZ_JBQSVO010000175.1:0-4211 GCF_052376275.1 Pseudoalteromonas sp. AOP7-A1-14
CTGAAAACACCTAAATACAGGGAAATAAATCAAATTCCAACCTAAGTCATTGATCTATAACTAGAGGTTTACTGCATCGGTTTTCCGAAGAAATCCCAGATAAACTCTCTTTCAAGCCTAAGAGAAGCAGAGCTTAAAGCACAAAATAAACCTAAGCCATTGTTTTATAACTATAGGTTTGTTGCATCGGTTTAAAGCAGGGTATATAGGTTTGCTGCATCGGTTTGAGTGATTGACAATGGTGAACAAGGATTGATACATCAGAACATACGTCAAATGGATAAAAAACAGTCTAATATCACAACTTATTTCATAAAATACAAAAATCACCTGTGAGCAACTGAGGTAAATAGACCGAAAAACCCTATAGGTTTAGTGCATCGGTTTAAGAAAAATAGTGAAAACTCCGATATTACAATCATAAACGCACGAGGAGGCGTTTGTAACTGTGCGTTCTTAGTTCTTCTTACTACCCAACATCAACTGTGTTGATATGAGACACATGATCATTACATAATCTTTGCCCCTTAATCTTAATGTGTATATTATCTCAACTAATAAAACAAAAGGATTAGCTGTTTAGTTATTAACTAATACGGCTTGGCAGGGAATAGTATGTCGTTATCAGATTACCAATCATTCATGACTCCATTACTGCAGTGCTTAGCTAACGGTAAAACCGTCAAGCTTAAAGACATTGAAGCAAGCGTTTATCAAAACCTCGGTTTATCAGTAGAGCAGCTTAAGCTACGTATACCTAATGGTAAACAAACCTATGCCTACCATCGCTTGCAATGGGCTAAAACATACTTAGTTAAAGCAGGGTTAATTGAGCAACCTAAAAGAGCCTTTTGTACCATTACGAGCAAAGGTTTATCTGCGTTAGCAACAGGTGAACAAATCAATAACCAGTATTTAAGCCAATATCCTGAGTTTTTAGACTTTAAAACCCGCACTAAAGATACTAGTGACTCACTAGACGAAAACACCACCAGCTTAGTAAATAGCAACTCACACAAAACACCCGAAGAGCTGATAGAAGCAGCGGTAGATACACTCAACACTAACTTAAGCGACGAAATACTACAGGCCGTGCTTTCGGCCTCCCCTGCGTTTTTTGAAAACCTTGTAGTCGATTTAATGCTAGCTATGGGCTATGGCGGCTCACGTAAAGATGCAGGGCAAGCTACTCAGTATACTCAAGATGGTGGCATTGATGGCGTAATAAAAGAAGATAAACTCGGCCTCGAAATGATATATTTACAGGCTAAGCGCTACACCAATAAAACAGTGGGTAGAGCAGACATACAAGCCTTTGCGGGCGCACTTGATATGCACCGCGCTAAAAAGGGCGTATTCATCACCACCAGCGGCTTTAGTAAAGATGCACTGGAATATGTAGGCTTAATAGAAAAGCGCATAGTGCTTGTAGATGGTAAACAACTTACAGAGCTAATGCTTACTCATAACTTAGGCGTTAGCACCAAACAAGTATTTGAAGTAAAAGCGCTCGATAGCGATTACTTTTTAGAAGATTAACACGCACGTGCAGTGCGTATGTAGAAGCTCTACACAACTAATTAAGAGATTAGATTAATGGTTCACCAACACCAGCAAGAATTAAAAAAACAGCTTTGGAATATTGCTAATAGTTTACGTGGCAACATGTCGGCTGATGACTTTCGTGATTACATACTTGGGCTTATTTTTTATAAATACCTGTCTGATAAGCTCAATACCTATGCTGATCAGCTACTAAGTGAAGACGGTATTGTATTTGCTAAAATTGACGAAACTACAGCAGAGGGACAAGAGTACTTAGAAGCTGTAAAAGAAGAGGCACTTGATAAGCTAGGCTACTTTTTAAAACCTGCAGAGCTTTTTCATGTACTTGCTGAGCGCGGTTCTAACGATAAGTTTATACTTGATGATGTAACCAGCGTGCTTAACCATATTGAGCAAAGTACTATGGGCGTAGACAGCGCTGATGACTTTAACGGTTTGTTTGATGACCTAGACCTAACCTCTAACAAGCTAGGTAAAACACCGGATGCGCGTAATAAGTTAATAGCCAAAGTATTGGAGCACCTTGATAACATCGACTTTCACCTAGAAAGTAGCGAAATAGACATACTAGGCGATGCTTACGAATACCTTATTGGTATGTTTGCTAGTGGCGCGGGGAAAAAAGCAGGTGAGTTTTATACGCCGCAAATGGTATCTAAGTTACTAGCAAAATTAGTCACCTTAAATAATCCGCACATTAAATCGGTTTACGACCCAACCTGTGGCTCGGGCTCATTGTTGTTACGTGTTGCAAAAGAGGCTAATAACCCTGATTTAAAATTTTACGGGCAAGAGCAAAACCCAAGTACCTATAACTTAGCGCGTATGAACATGATTATGCACGACGTGCATTACACTAAGTTCGACATTCAAAACGACGACACGCTAGAAGTTCCCGCACATCTTGAGCAGCGCTTTAGTGCCGTGGTAGCTAACCCGCCATTTTCGGCGGACTGGTCTGCCAACCCGCTACACATGAATAACGAGCGCTTTGCCGATTACGGCAAGCTGGCACCAAAAGGAAAGGCCGACTTTGCTTTTGTACAACACATGATCCACCAGCTTGACGACAACGGTACAATGGCAGTGGTGTTACCGCACGGCGTGTTGTTTCGTGGTGCTGCCGAAGGGCATATACGTAAACACCTTATTAAAGAAAAAAACTACCTTGATATGGTAATAGGCTTACCTGCTAATATATTTTTTGGCACGTCTATTCCTACCTGTGTATTGGTACTAAACAAACACCGTAAAACCGACGACAACGTATTGTTTATAGACGCCAGTAATCACTTTGAAAAAGGCACTAACAACAACGTAATGCGTGAGGAAGATTTACAACGCATTTTAGATGCCGTAAGCAAACGCGATTTTATTGATAAATATGCTTTTACTGCCACGCAAGCTGATTTAGCAGAGAACGACTACAACCTCAATATTCCGCGTTATGTAGATACCTTTGGAGATGAAGAGGTTGTTGATTTAAGTGAGGTTGCAAAGCAATTGCTTGCAAATGATAAAGCGATGCTTGAAACAGATAAAACAATTGCAGGTTTTTGTGATGAATTAGGTATTGAAGTGCCATTTGAGGTGTGTGAATGATACCGGCATTAAGGTTTAGCAAATTTAAATCTGAGTATTTACCTAAAATTATTGATGAAATCGCAAAAGTTACTTCCGGTGGGACACCTAGTAGGGCGAAAGCTGATTATTGGAATGGTCATATTCCTTGGGTCACAACTTCACAAATAAATTTTAAAGATATTACAGCGGCAGATGAGTACATTACAGATTTAGGCTTAAAAAAAAGTTCTGCAAAATTATTTCCAAAGGGAACCATACTACTTGCATTATATGGACAGGGGATAACCAGAGGCAGAGTCTCAGTTTTAGAAATAGAAGCTACAACAAACCAAGCATGCGCGGCTATTATTTTGGAGTCAGAAGATGTAAATACAAGATTTACTTTTTACTATTTACAATCTAAGTATGAAGACATCCGAAATCTAGCAAATGATGGTGGACAAAAAAATCTAAGCGGTGGGTTAGTTAAAAGCCTCTCAGTGGTGTTACCTTCAGATGTTATGGAACAAGCTGAGGTTGCTGACTTCCTCACTTCCGTAGACACTAAAATCAGCCAGTTAAATGAAAAGCATTGCTTATTAAAAGACTATAAAAAAGGCGTAATGCAACAAATTTTCAGACAACAAATTCGTTTTAAAGACGATGATGGAAACGCTTTTCCTGAATGGGAAGAAAAGTTGTTAGGTGATATAGCCACTTTTACAAAAGGTAAGAGTATATCGAAAGCTGATATATCAATTGATGGTATAACTCCCTGTATTCGTTATGGTGAACTGTATACTACTTACGGTGAGGTTATAGAATCAGTTGTTTCTGCAACAAGTTTACCGATAAAAAGTTTACTTTTTAGTAAAGCAAATGACGTTATAGTCCCATCATCAGGTGAAACTCAATGGGACATTGCAACCGCAGCATGTGTAAAGTTAAGTGGTGTAGCTTATAGCGGTGATCTAACTGTTATACGGACTCCGTTAAATGGAGTTTTTTTATCTTATTATTTTAACTCGGCCAAGAAGCGAGAAATAGCTTCATTATCTCAAGGTAGTTCAGTAATTCATTTC
>NZ_JBQSVO010000176.1:0-4134 GCF_052376275.1 Pseudoalteromonas sp. AOP7-A1-14
AGCTGTTTAAGCTCAGGTTTTTAGTTTATTAAGCTCATTACTTTGTTGGTCAACTAGTTGATTCAAGGTGTGGCAGTGATTACCCGCTTGCTGCGCCGATTGTTTTTGATACGTTCACCATAAGCCGCTGCATTGCAGTGATATTTTCTTCAACCTCAGCAGCAATTAACTTTTCAGACTGTTTACTTAGTGGCTCATACTTGATGAAAGCGGCTGCCACTACGCGATACTGGGTAAAATTAAAACAGTCGTAAAAATGCGACCAAAAGTAAACCTAGAAAGCTTTTTTGCTAACACCAACTGCCGCATTTACGTACACCTAATGCCATCGCCGTTTTGTTAAAGAATGGCCTGTTTGAGTTTATTTAGTCTTATTAAAACTATAAAAAGTATAATTAATTTATAGTTTTGGGGTTCCTCATCTTTAAATTATTTATACTGTGGCGTATTTTTGTGGGCAGCTAAATACCCCGTGGCGATCGCTGCTAAAAACAATAAAATAGCGCTGGCAATTAAGCACGCTGTTAACCCATATAACTGAAATATCCCCCCAGAGAGTACCGTGCCTAATAGTCTTCCTGAGGCATTCGCCATATAATAAAAGCCTACATCCAGTGACACTCCATCTTTATCTGCAAAACTGACAATTAAATAACTATGCAGTGACGAATTAATTGCAAAAATAGCACCAAAAACGCCCAGTCCAATCAATAAAATCACTTTAAAATGCCAGTCAAATACCGCACTTAAAGCAAGAAATACAGTAAATATACATAAAATAATCACCCATTTTTGCGCTTCACCCATCGCCACCGATAACAACTTATTATTAACGGTAATACGTGGAGCTTGGGTTTGAATGATGCCATAACCAATAACCCAAAGAGCCAGAAATCCACTCACCCACCAGTGATTCCAATTGAGCTCTGCAGCCAGGTAAATAGGTAATGCAACAACAAACCATACATCGCGGGCAGCAAATAAACACATTCTGGCAAGGCTTAATAAATTGATTGCTTTTGACTTAGAAAACAGTTGCGTAAACTTTGGTTTGTTTTTAGCTTTGCCGATATCACCTTTTAATTTTATTAGACTCAAGATCCATACTGCGCTCAATAAGGTAATTAAACACAGTAGCGCTCCTGTAAAGCCAAATAACGTAAGCAGTAGTCCACCTAAAAAGAAACCAACGCCTTTGAGTGCATTTTTAGAACCAGTTAATAAGGCTATCCACTTATATAATGTTGATTCGCCTTCTTCACTTTGTGGTACTAACGATTTAATTGCGCTCTTAGCACTCATTTTGTTCAAGTCTTTAGCGATACCACTGAGCGCTTGCGCTACCATGACATAAACAATACTTAACCACTCAGTAGGCACGCACAACATGAGTAACGCGACTATTTGTATAAATAATCCGATATTCATGGTTTTATTAAGACCTAAAATAGCCCCAAACCAACCGCCTACAAGGTTGGTAATAACGCCAAAAATCTCATAAAATAGAAACAACATGGCTATTGCCAGTGCACCATAACCTAGCTGATGAAAATACAACACCACCAGCATTCTTAACGCGCCGTCGGTGAGGGTAAAAGCCCAATAATTACCGGTAATTATTAGATACTGTTTTATCGGTTGAGATAGCTGGTTTAGCATCGTTATTTTATGCTCCTTTTATATCACTTAAACCAACCTTCAACATTAGCTCAGCAGTGCGATTGGCATATCCCCACTCGTTATCATACCAAGCATATATTTTTAGCTGAGTGTCATTAATAACCATGGTAGAAAGCGCATCAATAGTACAGCTGCGCGGATCTGTTTTATAATCTATGGATACCAACGGCTTTTCTTCATAGCCTAATACACCTTTAAGGTTGCCTCGTGCAGTCTCACTAAACCAAGTGTTAACCTCACTTTCGGTTACTTTACGTTCAAGCTCAAACACACAGTCAGTAATTGATGCGTTGGTTAATGGTACACGTATCGCATGGCCGTTTAACTTGCCTTTAAGTTCAGGGAATATATGGGTAATTGCCGTTGCACTACCGGTGGTAGTTGGGATCAAACTGCTACCGCAAGCACGTGCTCGGCGTAAATCTTTATGTGGGGCATCTATAATCGTTTGAGTATTGGTAATGTCATGGATCGTAGTTATTGAACCATGCTTTATACCCACCTTTTCTTGTAATACTTTAACTATAGGTGCTAAGCAATTAGTGGTACATGACGCTGCGGTTACTATTTTATGCAGCTCAGGCTCATAAAGATGATCGTTCACTCCCATAACTACATTAAGCACACCACTTTCTTTAACAGGCGCGGTCACCACCACACGTTTAACACCTTGATCTAAATACTGTTGTAGTAACTCAGTCGTTTTCATTTTACCACTGGCTTCAATTACTACATCGCAATCTGACCAATCAGTTTCATTAATATGCTTATTATTGCTGAGCGTTATTGCATGATTTGCGACGCGGATCACTTGGCCATTGACTAACACCGGCTCAGCTAAACGACCATGTACTGAATCAAATTCTAATAAGTGAGCATGAGTTTGGGCATCTCCCGCCACATCATTTATTTTTATAAACTCAACCTCAGGCCAATTAAGTGCTGCTCTTAATGTTAAGCGCCCCATGCGGCCAAAGCCATTTATACCTACTTTAATTGTCATTTTATTTTTCCTTAATTATTTCATAGTTATAACTACAGAGTTGAAGACTACTTAACTTCAGCGTCAAACCAATGGCTTGTTTTATTAGCAAACCATACCAAACTTAACATCACTGGCACTTCTACAAGCACGCCCACAACTGTTGCTAATGCAGCACCGGAGTGAAGCCCAAACAGTGAAATAGCCACCGCCACCGCAAGTTCAAAGAAGTTAGAAGTACTTATCATGCAAGCCGGCGCTGCTATGTTGTAAGGCAACTTCAGTATTTTTGCACCCACATAAGCAATAGCAAAAATACCGTACGTTTGAATGAGTAACGGAATAGCAATTAAACCAATAACCAGAGGCTCGTTTACAATAGTCGGTGCTTGAAAACCAAATAACAACGTAACAGTGCCCAGTAAACCTACTACCGACCAAGGTTTAGCTTTACTTAAAAAAGAATTAACTCGGTTTTCATTATCTTGCTTTTGTAGCTTTTTACGAGTTAACACTCCTGCAACCAAAGGCAGTAAAACATATAACCCCACTGAAATAAGGAGCGTTTGCCAAGGAATAGTAATATCACTTACACCCAGTAAAAATGCCGTAATAGGTGCAAAAGCAAAAATCATAATAATGTCATTCACCGATACCTGAACAAGCGTATAGTTAGCGTCACCTTTAGTTAATTGGCTCCAAATAAATACCATTGCAGTACAAGGGGCAACGCCTAACAAAATCATTCCTGCGATATATTCGTTAGCCGTTTGAGGGTCAACCATTGAGGCAAAAAAGATTTTAAAAAATAACCACCCCAATGCCGCCATACTAAATGGCTTGATCAGCCAATTAATAACAAGCGTTAAAATAAGCCCTTTAGGTTTTTTTCCAATATCTTTTATTGATGCAAAATCAATTTGCACCATCATCGGATAAATCATCACCCAAATAAGTACTGCAACAACTAAGTTTACATGGGCAACTTCAAACTGAGCCACAACAGCAAAAAGCTCAGGAAAAATATTGCCCAGTACCACACCTATAAAAATGCATAATGCTACCCAAATAGATAGGTAACGCTCAAAAATGCCCATAATAACTCTCCCTTAGTTGCGGCGTTCTCCAATTTAGGTGTTAATAGAGCCTTCACAACAAATTGTTGCTCTAGTTGGTCTATCGCCCATTTCATTCAATAAAGTTATGCTGTCATTTAAAAAGTCGTTATTATTAAGTGCTGTCTTTTCAATAACCTCAGTCGCCCATCGTGGTAAAGCATCGTTTAAACGATAAAACACCCATTGCCCTTGGCGCCTATCAGTTAGTAACTCACAATTTCTAAGCTGAGCTAAATGGCGAGACACCTTCGGTTGACTCAGTGATAGCGCAGCAACCAACTCGCAAACGCAAAGCTCTTGTTCTTGAAGTACCAGTAAAAGTGTTTTTAAGCGCGTTTCATCGGCTAAACATTC
>NZ_JBQSVO010000177.1:0-4108 GCF_052376275.1 Pseudoalteromonas sp. AOP7-A1-14
GTTGTAAAAAGTCTGTTCTTACCCAGCCTTGTGTGCGATCGCCTGTTTGTAGCGATTTACTGCGACCTTTTTGAACCGCAGTTTCCCAGCTCCAGTCATTTATTTCACCCTTTAAACCGGCAACAAAACGTAAGGTGTCAGATTCAATATCCCATTGGCGTGCACCTGCATCTACAGTTCTGAAGAAGTTAATCCCCACTTGTTGACCGAATGGGTTATTAGGGTGATTAGCTGGCACAGTTAAGCCTGCATCTTTATCTAATGGAGTCGGCGCACCCTGTGCAACTGAACTATTATGTTGTACAGCCAGTTCCATAAAAGCAGTTATGCCAGTATCAAAGTTATATTCAAACTGTGAGATAGCACCAACACGCTCAGAAGCTGGAGTGATATAGCCAAAAGGACCATAATCAAACACACAGCTATTACTGCTACTTATTTGATCTGCAGGGCAGTTTGGATCTGCCATTTGAGTGCCATTAACATCAAATGTACCTGGAAAGCCTCGTGATGAGCGAAAGTCTTGACCGCCATAAGGGGCTTGGTTAGCTGTGCCAAGACTTCCCATTTCATTTGAACTAAGAGTCGTGTTCTTATAATAATCAACAATGACAGATGCACTACTTTTATCTGAAGTTGTACCCCAAACTAAGCTTGCAGTCGTCTCTTCGTAATTAGGGCCATCGGTACCACCGTAGCCTAAGTTAACTTCAAGGCCATCGATATCCTTTTTCAAAATAACGTTAACGACACCTGCTACTGCATCAGAGCCATAAATAGCAGATGCACCATCTTTTAAAATATCAATACGTTCGATTGCTGAAACAGGGATGCTATTGATATCCACAAAAGAGTTAGTGATACTTTCAGCAAACGCGCTGATTGCTACGCGTCGACCATTAATTAATACTAAAGTTGCGTCAGCCCCGAGTCCTCTTAAGCTTACAGCGGCGGAACCATTTGCAGTTGAGTCTTGGTTATTACCACGAGTTGAAAAAGTACCGTTACCAGCAGCAGGCATTTTTTCAAGTAATTGTTGAAGGTTGTCGTAGCCCATATTATCAATGTCTGCACGGCTAATTGATTGTACGGGAGATGGACCTTCCATATCTGAGCGTTTAATACGAGAGCCAGTCACTTCAATGCGTTCGACATTTTCAGCTTCTTGAGCGGCACTTGCTGACGCAGTATAACTGCCCATAAATGCAAGTGTTGCACACGCAAGAAGAGTGGGGGAAAATGGAATTTTTTGTTTCATCCTTCAGTCCTTGTTGTCAAGTTATTAATTTTTTTGGTTTGTTTAACCGGGGGTATTAATAGCATGTTGCATTATTGTAAGCAAGTGGGCGGAAGGTCTAATATAGAATTTTTTACATATATTAAATAACGTGTAATCAAAAACGCCTAACTGAGTTAGGCGTTTGAAGGAGATTATATTTTGTGTTTCATTAACCGTTCTTTTTCGCGAGACCAGTCTTTACTTTTACCGTCCTCACGCTTGTCGTGCATTTTTTTACCTTTCGCTAAGTGAAACTCGAGCTTTACCCAGCACTGCTTCCAGTACATGGCCGTGGCAACTAGTGAATAGCCATCACGCTCGGTTGCACCTACTAGGCGGTCTAGTTCGCGCCGGTTTAATAGTAATTTTCGATAGCGCATTGAGTCGCAAATTACATGACTAGAAGCACTGATAAGTGGCTGAATTTGACTGCCAAGTAAAAACGCTTCGCCGTCTTTTAGGTGAATGTAAGTCTCAGAGATGTTTACTTTGCCAGCTCGGATGCTTTTTACTTCCCAGCCTTGCAGTTCAACGCCTGCTTCAAACTTGTCGTGTAAAAAATACTCATGACGCGCCTTCTTATTGAGCGCGATGGTATTACTTGTCGATTTAGATGATTTTTTCTTAGCCATAGTGGCTCATAATATACGTAAAGCACCGCTTTTTACATCGATTTTTTAATTTCTGACTAAAAAATAGAATTTAGGTCTGTTGGCCTCTAAGGGGGGATTTGTGCAATCTAGAGGCGATTTAATCGGGGCACGAGATTTTGTAACCTAAAATAGGCGCTAAGTATAATTGAGCAAAGCTAGCATGTTCTGATCATGACCTTTATCTAAAAATCAAAATACGATGCTACACATTCAATCAGGAAAAGCTAACAAACCTAATTGCACCAGTAAAGTTTGGGGAAAAACGCAAAGCTTGCTAAAATTCTCCCACACAGTTGGGAGTGAGTATGCCACAAATAGAAAAAAGTGCGCTAGTAATGTATAGCAGCCAAGAGATGTTTAATTTAGTGAATGATATTAACGCGTATCCAGAGTTTTTACCAAATTGCTCAGACGCTAAAATTATTTCTCAGGAAGAAGATAAAATGACCGCTAGTCTTGAAATTTCAAAAGCGGGTTTAAAAAAGTGGTTTACCACTGAAAACACCATGATTGATGAGCACACTGTGGCATTACAGTTAGTTGATGGACCATTTAAAGCATTACATGGGCGCTGGCATTTCAAGATGCTTGATGAGCAAGCCTGTAAGGTTGAGCTCAAACTTGAATTTGAGTTTGCCAGTAAACTCATAGAGCTTGCTTTTGGTAAGATTTTTAATGAAGTGGCTAAGAATATGGTTAATGCGTTTTCTAAACGGGCAAAAGAAGTATATGGGCCGCGGTCATGATTAATGTTGAAGTGGTTTTTGCGTTGCCGGATAAGGCGACTTGTTTAAACATACAAGTACCCAAGGGCACTCATGCTGAACAAGCGGTGATTAATTCAGGGATTATTGAGAAATGTCCTGATATTGATGCTAGCAAATTAACCTTAGGTATTTGGAATCGCACTTGTAAATTGGACCAAGTGCTTGAAGATGGAGATAGAATAGAAATTTACCGTCCGTTAATAGCTGATCCTAAAGATGCTAGGCGCCGTCGCGCTGAAAAAGCAAAAGAAGAAGGTCGAGCTAATAAAGTGACCGGTGGTCGTCCAATTGATAAATCCTAAAGTGGGTTGAGTATATTTTATACCCACACAAAAAAGGTTAGCCGTAGCTAACCTTTTTACTGCTTTAGTAAACTAGTTTACTCTTCAAGCGGAGTATTGAACTCACTTGGTTGTTCATAGTCACCTGAAATACTAGATAACTTTTCATTTTCAAAATTAATAACGAGTGACTTACGTTGCTCATTTTTACGATCTTTGTTAAATACATACAAGTAATGCCAAGTGCTTTTATCAAATGCATCTTCAGCGACGGGCTTACCAAGTACATAAAGGACTTGTTCACGAGTCATATTAACGCGGAGCTTATCTACATCTGTTTGCTCTAAAAAATTACCTTGCGGAATATTAATTCGGTAAACCCAACTAGAACAACCTGCGAGTGTAGTAAATGTGAGGGCAACGATAAGCCAAAAAGAAAAAGTTTTTAACGACTGCATTGTTTATTTGGATCCTTATTTTTTATAATCTTCATGATACCGATTAGTCACTGAAGGTAAAACCCTTTTAATCAATTGTTTTAACCTAAATGTATGTAGAGCGATGGTTTGACCATGAAGTTAACTAAAAGTTTAATTGTGAATAGCCAAATATTACAACAGCCGCCTTATAATTGGCATTTATATATAGTGCAAACTCGTCATGGTCATTGGTATACAGGTATAACGACCCATGTTAATAAGCGCCTTACGGCGCACCAGGCTGGGCTAGGTGCGAAAAACTTAAAAGGTAAAGGGCCGCTTAAGCTTATATATCAGCAGTGGGCTGGAGATCGTAGCGCGGCAAGTAAGTTAGAAATACAACTAAAAAAACTCACTAAGCAGCAAAAAAAGCTATTTGTTAACGCTAATGGGATTTATTAGTCGTTAATTTAAGTTGTCGCTGAGTCTGCTTTAAATTCCTCAATTGAAAGCAGGCTCTTGCTAGGAGCGAGTCGCCATTGTGAAGGTTTTTCGACTGAGGTAAACGATAAGCTAAGTTTGCTTGGCCTGAATCTAAACGCATAAATAGCTTAGTTATTTTCGACAACGGTGATGCAAATGAATGCGCCAATAGATAGCTCATCAAACTTGCTAAAAGTGCAATACCGATAGCAAAGCTAATGGGCTG
>NZ_JBQSVO010000178.1:0-4006 GCF_052376275.1 Pseudoalteromonas sp. AOP7-A1-14
AACCAGCATTAAGCTGGTTTTTTATGAATCCTGTATGAATAAAGGCTATTTTAACTCATTGCCATCATCATTTTAGCCGGATCTTCAAGATAGGATTTCCACAGATTATTAAAGCGTGCAATGGTGCCTCCATCAATAACTCGGTGATCGCCAGACCAGCTCACTTGCATAATTGCAGCAGATTCCACCTCACCTTTGTCATTAAAGCGCGGTAAGTGTTGTAATTTACCTAATGCAACAATTGCCACCTCGGGTTTATTAATAATCGGTGTTGCAATTGTGCCACCTATCGCACCGATGTTTGAAATGCTAATTGTGCCTGCTTTCAAATCATCAGGCGAAACCCGACCTTCACGTGCGCCATCGGTTAAGCGAGTTACTTCGTTAGCAACATCGACAATGCTTTTATGCTGACAACTTTTAATATTAGGCACTAATAAACCAATTTTTGAGTCAACCGCCATACCTATATTATGGTCATCAAAATAAGTGACCTCTGTGCATTCATCATTCACTTGTGAGTTAAGCACTGGAAATTGCTTCATAGCAAGCGATAATGCCTTTATGAAAAACGGCATCATGGTTAACTTAACACCTTGATTTTTGTATTGCTCTTTAAGCTCACTGCGCATAGCAATCAATTTGGTTAAATTAATTTCATCACTAAAGGTAAAGTGCGGGATAGTTGACACTGACGCGACCATTTGTTTAGCCATCGCTGCTTTGATGCCTTTAATAGGCTCAACTCGTTTACCATTCGATGATGCTTTTTCAGGCGGTGTTGCCGGGGTATTAGTAGCTTGAAGCGAGCTGCCCTGTGACTGTACATTTGTCGCAGCAGTACCATTACTTAAAAAGTCCTCAATGTCTTCTTTATAAATACGGCCTGCTTTACCAGAGCCTGGTACTTCAGATAAATCAACATCGTGCTCACGCGCTTTACGACGAACTGCCGGCGAAGCGACTGCTTTTTTGTTGATCTGCTTTTCATTGCTACTTTTACCAGCTATGGCTGTTTTTTCAGGTGTTTGCTCTGTCGCGTTACTTTGTGCCTTTACAACCTTTGAATTTACATCAGGTGCGCAGCTGCTACCAGCTATGCTCATTTGAAATAATGGGCTGTGTACCGCCGCTATATCACCTTTTTGATAATATAGCTTTTCAACTTTACCTGTGTATTTTGCCGGAATTTGCACTAATGCTTTGTCAGTCATCACATCGCAAACAGCTTGATCTTCTTGTATTTCGTCACCTTCGCTTACAAGCCACTCAACAATTTCACACTCAACGATACCTTCGCCGATATCAGGTAAAATAAAATCTTCAAGCTGCGTAGTGCTAGTTGGTTCTTGAGCTGGGCTCGCTGCTTGTATTTCCTCTGTATCACTCGGTTCGCTGCCGCTTACATCCATTGAAAATAATGGACCATGTACTTTAGCAATATCGCCTTTTGCGTAATACAATTTAGTAATAACACCATCGTGAACCGCTGGGATTTGTACTAATGCTTTATCTGTCATTACATCACAGATGGGCTGATCTTCTTTTACCGTATCACCTTCGCCAACAAGCCACTCAACAATTTCGCATTCTACAATGCCTTCGCCGATATCCGGTAATATAAAATCTTTAGACATAATGACTCCTAAAACTCAATAGACTGCTTAATAGCCGCTAATACTTTTAATGCATCTGGCACGTACTCTTTTTCAAGCGCTAGCGGGTAAGGTGTATCAAGGCCACAAACACGGCTGATTGGTGATTCTAAATGTAAAAAACATTCTTGCTGGATTGTCGCTACAATCTCTGCACCAAAACCGTTTGTTATCGGCGCTTCATGACTGACTATTAAGCGCCCTGTTTTAGTTACTGATTTTGCAATTGTTTCCATATCCCAAGGCACAATACTGCGTAAATCAATCACTTCACAACTAATGCCTTGTTCGTTTGCCTTTTTAGCGGCATCTTCAACGATTTCCATCTGCGCGCCCCAAGCAAGCACGGTCACATCAGACCCTTCTTGTACTACTTCGGCTTTGCCAAGTTCGATGCTGTAATCGTCTTCTGGCACTTCACCGGTTGAAGCACGGTATAAACGTTTTGGTTCAAAGAAGATAACCGGATTATCGTCTTTAATGGCTGCGCGCAATAAACCTTTTGCTTGATACGGATTACGAGGCACGATTATTTTCAAGCCCGGTGTATGAGCAAAGTAAGCTTCTGGTGATTGGGAGTGATATAAACCGCCCGCAATACCACCGCCGTACGGTGTACGTACTGTTAAATTACCTACATTGAACTCATTACCACTGCGATAACGAAATTTAGCTGACTCATTTACAATTTGGTCAAAGGCCGGAAATATATAATCCGCGAACTGAATTTCAGCGAGAGCCGGAGCACCAAACGCCGCTAAACCATTAGCAAAGCCTAAAATGCCCTGCTCCGTTAGTGGCGTATTAAAAACACGATGTTTACCGTACTTTTCTTGTAGGCCTGAAGTAGCACGGAATACACCACCAAAGTAACCAACATCTTCACCGAAAATGCACGCATTAGCATGCTCACCCATAGTGATATCAAGTGCAGAGTTAATTGCATGAAGCATGTTCATTTTAGCCATTATTTTAATCTCCCTGCAGTGGTTGGGTACGCATCTGGGTTATTGAGTATATGTTTTTTTAACTCATCATATTGTTTTTGTAATGATGGGATCGGCGTATCATAAACATCTGAAATTAGCTCTTCAAGTGCTGGCTTTTCGACTTTCTCAGCCCGCTTAAGTGCCGCTAAAATTTCTTCTCGAATAGCATCTTTGGCTTTGTTGTCATCATCTTCATTTAACCAACCTTGCTTTACTAACCACTTACGATAACGCTCTATTGGGCAGCCTTGGTGTTTCGTTTCTTCGTCTTTAGAACGGTAACCGCTTGGATCATCTGAAGTTGAGTGTGCACCTAAACGGTAAGCTATCGATTCAATCAGCACAGGTTCACCGGTGCTAGTCGAAATTTCACGGGCTTTTTTAGTTGCCGCATAAACCGCTAATGCATCTGCGCCGTCAACACGAATGGTTTTAATACCATAACCAACACCACGCGAAGCTATACCATCGCCTTTAAACTGTTCATCAGCCGGCGTTGATATCGCATAGCCATTATTACGGGCAAAAAATATTACGGGTGCTTTATGCACTGCGGCCATATTTAAACCAGCATGGAAGTCACCCTCAGAGGCTGCGCCTTCACCAAAGTAACAAATTGTAATATTGTCGATAGTGCTTGCAAGTTCGCCGTTTGCAGCTTCAATATGCTTTACTTTTTGACCATACGCATAACCTGTTGCTTGCGGAATTTGTGTTCCCAATGGTGATGAAATAGTCATATAATTTAGTTCTTTAGAACCATAATGGATTGGCATTTGGCGGCCTTTCCCTAGATCCAACTCATTTGAAAACATTTGGTTCATAAACTGATCGAGGGTAAAGCCACGATAATGTAATGCCGCTTGTTCGCGATACTGCGCCATGATCATATCATCTTGATCAAGCGCTGCAGCTGAAGCTGTAACGGCGGCTTCTTCACCTAAACATTGCATATAAAAGCTTACACGACCTTGGCGCTGCGCCGATTGCATACGTTCATCTAAAGCGCGTATAAAGCGCATCGTTTCGTACATACGCACTGCTGTTGCTTTATCTATATCTGGCGCCGTTGCGCCTGAGTGAATGTCGCCGTCCTCAGTAAGAATACTAAGTGTAGGAATAGTTAATGCGTGTCCGTCAATAAATGACAGATCATGATTAATATTCAGCGATACGTTATTGGGATTAGTCATAACCTACCTTTTGTTGTTGTCTATAAACTGGGTGTTTCGGTTTTTATTATGTGAAACGATTGCCAGAAACCTGAATAAACTTTGCAATTTAACCACAGTATTTAAATTAAAGCTTCTGCCAGCTTACGTTAAGGTAAATAGTTATTCAACTAATCATAGGCGAAAGGAA
>NZ_JBQSVO010000179.1:0-3977 GCF_052376275.1 Pseudoalteromonas sp. AOP7-A1-14
GCCGAAAAGCTAATAGCTTAAACTAATTCCGCCCCTTCTTGGCAAGCCTTATGGCTTGCTTTTTTTTGCTAAAAAAATTACTTAATTTAAACCTGTACCTGCGAAATAAGTATGCTCTAAACCATAAGAAACTTCTTTTAAGGGAATTTAAATCAGACGATTAAAATATGATCAGCTATGGGTTTTGAATTAATTATCGATAACTCCAGTATTAAGGTCTTTTTTATATTTTAACTTTCATATATCAGATTAAAATACGCTCCCAATGTCAGCTCGCATATCAATTGATAAATAATATCGTTCTGATTTTTCAGTAAGCACAATAAACCTCAAGCTAGCTAGTTCAATCTTAAACTATTTTATTAGTGTACTTTTAAAGCGAGCTTATACGCTTGTTTATTTTTATACATGGCGTGGTCTGCATCATTTAATAGCGCTTCAAAAGGCTGCTTTTGTTTATTAGTAAAACTGTAACCAATACTCAGTGATAAATCGCAAACATCTTCTTTGAATAGGGCTTTTGAATACTCCGAGGATATTTTATTCATGATGTAGCTAATTTTACTTTTATCGCTCACTTGCATTACTGCAACAAACTCATCGCCACCTAAACGCCCTACTATATCGGCATCTCTTAAGTGTGTTTTTAGCGTATCGGCCAATATAATTAGCGCTTTATCTCCAGTTTCATGTCCGTAGGTGTCGTTTAGTTTTTTAAAGTCGTTTATATCAATAAACAAACAACACACGTCAAAACCCAAACGCAGTGCTAAATTAAGTTTTTGCTGAGCTAATAAGTTAAGTGCTCGGCGATTATAAATAGCTGTTAATGAGTCTAGCATGGCTATTTCGCGCATTTGCTCATAACTATAAACAAGCGCTAAATCATCTTCAATCAAGTCACGAAGCTGCTCTATTAGCTCAAAGTATTCATCTGTATATCTGGTTTGTTTTGTGTCTTTTAGGCATAGCGTGCCAAACACATCACCTTCAGGCCAATGAATGGGTAAACCTAGGTAGGATTGAACTCCACCTTCAATAACCTCAGGCATAGTTTTCCATTGCTCGTTATTGCAAGCATCGTTAACATATAAAATATTGTTGTTTTCAGCTACATGTTTACAAAAGAGGGGCGTTTGCGGAGGAAGTATTGGATTAGTTTCAAAATTAGAGCCGCCTTCGTTACTTCTTATAACGACGCGATAGCCTTTACTAGTTACCTGAACTATATAACCAGACGGAGCCGAAAACAGCCCCGTAATGAGGTCGATTATTTTTTGCCATTTATGCAAAGATATTTGGCCATCAATACCAGTAAATGCCCATTTATCCGTTTCAAACATAACTTTACCTCAGCTACTTATTACCTTAAGTATAGCCAAAAAAGCGAAAAAAAAAGCTATTATTTCCGGCGTCTACTTGGTGCTCTTTGACCTGTAATTCGTTTTTTATCGCGCTCTTTTCGTGATTTATTAGTATTTTTACGATTATCTTTTGGTTTTTTATTTAAATCAGGCTCGTAACCTTCTAACCATTGCGGCGTTAAACGGGTATCCAATAGCCCTTCTATTTCTTCTAGTAGCCATTGTTCATCTAAACTAACTAATGACATAGCTAAACCTTGCTCGCCAGCACGTCCTGTTCGGCCGATACGGTGTACGTAGTCTTCTGCTATATATGGTAGCTCAAAGTTAATCACATACTTTAATGACACAATATCTAAACCACGTGCAGCTACATCGGTTGCAACTAATACACGTGTGGTGCCATCTTTAAAGTTTTGTAGTGCTCTGTCGCGCGCACCTTGAGATTTATCACCATGAATGGACTCGGTTTTTAAACCGTCTTTACACATTTCTTTAGCCAACTTATCGGCCATTTGTTTAGTACGGGTAAAAATAAGCACTTGGCGCCAGTTTTTCATGCCAATCATGTGCGAAACAAGCTCGCGTTTGCGATCTTCATCAACCGCATAAATCACTTGTTCGACTTCTACTGCTGCGGAGTTACGTTTATCAACCTCAACTAGTTTTGGGTCTTTAAGAAGTGTTTTACTAAGTTCAAATATACTGTCATCAAAGGTGGCTGAAAATAGCAACGTTTGGCGCTCACGGGGAACATGGCGCAAGATACGTTTTATCTCATCAATAAAGCCCATATCAAGCATTCGGTCGGCTTCGTCAAACACTAACGAGTCAACACTGGCTAAGGTAATACTGCCTTTAATAATATGATCGAGTAATCGCCCTGGGGTTGCGACTACAACTTGCGCATCTTTCATCGCTTTTACTTGTGGCCCAATACTTGCGCCGCCGTAAGCCAGCGCACCTTTAATATCACTGCCTTGTGCGTATTTTTCAAAGCTTGCAAACACTTGCTGAGCAAGCTCTCGGGTGGGCGTTAAAATAAGCACTCGCGCAATACCATCTTCATCTTTTTTATTCGTTGTCAGTAACTTATGTAAAAGGGGAAGTACAAATGCCGCTGTTTTTCCAGTCCCCGTTTGCGCACTACCCATTACATCATGACCTGCTAGAATTAATGGAATAGTTTGCAGTTGAATCGCGGTTGGGGTTAGATACTGATTTTGCTCAAGTGATTTAAGCAATAAAGCATTAAGATGGAGATCAGAAAAAGTTGCAGCAGACATAGTTTCAGCTTGAATAACAGATAATAGCATTATTGTACGCGCAAAACAGGCAACAAAAAAGGCGCTAAAATGCACCTTTTAATTTAAATTACAGCCCTTTAAAATTTACGCAGGCTTAAGTATTTCTTTACGCTGGTTATAAAAGGTAATCAGATCATCAACCGTTTCTTGACAGTATTCACGAATGCCCGATACCAACATGTGCTTTTCGCCACTACCGACTTTTACGCCATTTTCGAGCAAATTAAACCGTAAAGTGATTTTTCCGCGCTTACCGGTCTGCTCAAAGTCAGGCTCTGCAAATTCAAGTGTTGGCGCTTTTATATCAAGGTTATCAAGATTGATAAGCATTGATTCGTAAATAACCATCGGACGAGCAGGGTTTATCATCACCTCTTGCTTACCCATTAATGGAATAATGACATGCGGGAAGGTAGTGCCTGAAAACTCAACGTAATTTTTAATTAGGTTATCAGTTAAGCTTTGGCATTGGCTATTTTCACCTTCTCGCTTAACTCTAAGCATAACCTTTTCACCGCTGGTAATGTCAAACTCATTTCCCCCCTCAGGGAAGTGTAGCTTGGTATTTTCATCAACCATGCCGGCAAAAGTAAATTCCATTTTTTCGCTGATGCCATAGCGATTTAGCACCAGTGCAAAAAGCAAATCGCCTGGCACGCAAAACTTTTTGGCGTCTTTGTCGTGTAGTGGGTTGTAATCATCAGCCACACACTTTGCAAAGCGACAGCCTTGCTCACGTGAGATTGAGATATGATCAGCATGTTGCTGGTAAAAAGGACTTAACATAGTTGTTCACTGCTTAAACTGCTTATAACCTGAGTATACTACCAGATAAAATGGTTTTAGAGGTCGAATCACTTACTAAATCTTACAATTAACTTGAGAACAAATGTTGCACAACTCTGTTTTTGTTAGTAATTTGATTACGAAATTGGAAACTCATTACTAAAGGACTAATTACTATGATGCGTATTATCGCCACAATAAGCATACTCTCTGCGCTAGCTGGATGCTCGTCTGGCATAACCTTTCATACCAACATAGATAAAGATGTTTTATCTCAAAAAGTTGGTGAACATGTGGCAAGAGGAGACCTTCAACAGTTTTATAGCGATCAAGAAGCACACGAAAGTGGCGCTACTCTTTTAGGACGAGTTGAAGGTCAAAGTTGCATGAGTCACGACCGAAATGTTAAAGGAACTATTAGTGATGAACGCGCTAAATCTAACGCAATATATGAGCTAAAAAACAATGTAATTAATCGCGGTGCAAATGCATTTACTATTAATTCATGCCGTAAAACAGC
>NZ_JBQSVO010000180.1:0-3878 GCF_052376275.1 Pseudoalteromonas sp. AOP7-A1-14
GCAAAATAAGCAAAACTGCTTAAGCATTTTTGTTTCGCTGTCATTTTTATTAACCGCCTCACGCTCTGCGCACCTCATTTGTGCCAAATTAGCTTTAGTTACAAAACGTTTAACAGCTGCTCATTAATTCATTGTCAAAACTTAACTGAGACTTTCCAACACTACGACTTGTTTTAACGGAACCACACATTTGCTACCTCCATATAATCACCTTACACACAAGACAGCAAAATTGGTATTTACCTTCAAGAACTTATTAGTTATTTGGCGGGGTCTTATCAAACTCCGTAATAGTATTTAACTCTTTTAACCAAAAGGGGCTTGAACGACACCAAATTTGTGCTTTAGGAATAAGTTGTTCACGTTCTTGAACAGCGCCTAATCTCAAGCCGTATACTTTATCGCCCGCGCCCACAGATGTTGCATATAAAGACGTACCGCAATTACCACAAACCCCCTGCGCTCGCTTGTTGCCACTTTCAGCAACTTTTATATACTCTTTTGGTGTAGTTGCAGTAAAAGTAACTGCATTAGGCTGCGACATGACCACTGTACGAAATGGGCCACTCGACATTTCTTGGCAATCTGTGCAATGGCAGTTTATTACTTTGGTCGCATCAACCTTTGCTTTATAAGTTACTTCGCCACAATGACAACGTCCGGTAATTTCCATAATGCTTCCTAAGTAAAGCTTTAGCTATGTTACGTCATAATTGGCCACTTTACTTTAAACACCCCCTTATACCCAGCACTCTTTGTTGCGAATTTAATTTCTCGTCTCTAGCGATGTTTATACTGTGTTTTACAATGGCTGCGCGTAATGGCTGGGTTACGTAATTTTAAATGTTTAGTGGAACGCCCATTATGGCGCTTACGCCACACTTTAAATGAACCTGGGGAGACGTTATTACGCATAAAGTTAACCAACTCAGTATGATTTAATCCATACAAATACTCTATGGCTTCAAAAGGCGTGCGATCTTCCCACGCCATTTCGATAATTCTTGATGTATCACTACTATTAAACTGCATAACTCATCCAAAATACGCTTATACGCAATGGTTGTTCATTTGGGTCATGACATTTCTTAGCTTATATTTACTTCCCACGGTGGATTTAATCGATTATCACCCAATATAGCTTGATTTTATTTCCAGCTGAGTCAGTCAAATTTTCTTCTCGCCATAAATGACGCTGTTCAACCGTTTAAGTATTAAATTGAATGCCTTTCGTTTTTAGTAACTCAATCCATTCTTTTAAATTATCATTTTCGAAATATATGATGGCACCGTTAATAAATACAATGTCAGCGAGTATCAATGAAAGCGTAGCTTTATTAGCATATTAAAACGAGCATAGCGAGGGGGTTAATGACTTGCGTAAAGCATAAGGTGATGTAAAGGTTATTAGTTTGTTCAATGTCAATGACAGGAAGCGTTACTTGGTTGAGGCTCATCATAATTGCTTCCTAATCGTTAAAGTAGGCAGCAATTATAAAACCTCAACTTAGCTTAAAAGGTCAAATTAATAATTTGAAGGTTGATATTACAACGCTTGATAGCGATTTGCTTGCTTTATACTAGCAAAGTCATTAAAGCGAACACCATGTTGTTTCATAACCAGAAGGATTTTTTTACTTAGCATTTGACGCAAATAAAATGGCTGATTTGGTACAAAATGGTGAATTGTATGGGTATGACCAAAGTTAAAACAAAATAAATTAAACGGTGCAAATAAGCGGCTAGTTAAGACATGAGTTTGTTCAAGCATATTATTAACGCCACCATAATAATGCATGCTTGAAGTAACAAAGTTAAGTGAACTTGAGCGCACTATATTAGGCACAATCAACACGACCATTAAAAATTCAAATACAGCCATAATACCTAATACTAGCGCGGGTGAGTTAGCTTCAAGTGGCAAAAATAAGTTAGTTAAATGGAACACAATCACACTATATAAAATTGCAAAATACGCAGTGGTTACCGGAAAACCCGCGTTAAACACTTTAAAAAAACTAAAGTTTTTAATTTCTTTACTAAAGCGTTTAGAGTTCACTAACAAACCGAGCAAACCATCAACAATCACTAAAGTGCGTAATAATGGGTTTTTAATGCCATTACCTACCAGACGTTCTTCTAAGTCTTGTGCAGTACCTGACACCTTGTGATGATGCAAATGCATTTTACGGCGATACCAGGGACTGATTGTATTAGGTCGCATTAACCATACAGTCAACATCATAAAATTGTGTATAAAGGGCTGATTACTAAAGTACTGTTTATGGATAAGGTCGTGTTCAAGTTCATGGGAGATAGAAGTCGCTATTGCGGCTAACACAATACATAACCACGCAGGGATGATAGCAAGATAATAGAGTGCACCAACTCCAATCAAGGCAGCGAGAGATAACAATAAAATAGCCATTCCAAGAGTGTTCTGATGGGCTAATAACGGATGCTTTTGGCGAAGCTTAGCCTCTTCATCTTTAATTGCCTTAACAATGGCTTGAATATTTTCTTTAGCACTTAACGTATTCATGAGTAGCAACTGATAATCAAATTTAGTGTAATAATACCCGAATCTTCTACCCACGCCAAAATAATTTGAAAACCTACGCCATTATTCACCGGCAACTTATAGGTACACTATTAAATCATCAACCTTGGCCTTTATGCCCTATCCATCTGTTATCCAGTTAACTTTTAGAATTACATATATCTAATTTGATAGTATCAGCCAATGCTTTAGGTAAGCGCTATAAAAATTTACCTGGTATATAGCCTAATGCACATGCGGGTCCAAGTGTGATCAATGAAAATATTGCCTGTCTAAAGTAGCTAGAGAAATGTGCTTATCATAAATATAATGAAATAGCAGCGATATCACTACGCCACTACGGATAATTAGCCCCAGTGCACTGAATATTTTTTTATTTTCACATCCGCTTGTTTATCTATTGAACCCCTCATATTTTTATAACTAAAAACTAAGGAGCATTTCGCTCAGACGGTGTCGTTTTAAAGTCACCAACCATATTATGAGGATCAACTAGTGAACGCTGCTCTTTTGCCGCTTTCGCCCACCAAATTAGTTGATTAAAGGTTCGAGAAAAATAATCAAACCAAGCGCTTTGCTCTTCACCTGCTTGTAGTGCCCCATCTTCTAAAAATATATCTTGCGCTTTTGGTATATGAATCATAGCAGAAACGGGTAAGCAACCTAGCTCAGCTAAAAATGTTCGCATACCAACAGCGGCACGCATCCCCCCCCATTGTCCTGCTGAATAGGTAACAATTGCACTAGGTTTATAAGCAAATAGTGAGCTACCAAAGTGGTTTAATAAATGCGCTAATGCGGGGCTCATTGAATGATTATATTCAGGGCTTATCATTACAAAAGCATCTGCGGATTTTATTTTAGCGGCCAGCTCATTAAGTGCCGCAGGAGCCTTACCTTCAAGGTAGGAAAACTGTGGTTTAAAAACATGTTCAAGCGGGTATTCAAGTGCATCAATAACCTCCACCTCATGCTCACTATAGCGATTTGTAAAGCACTCAATGCTGGCTTTTGCTACACGCTCACCAAGTCGTGCTGGTTTAGGAGGAGTGCTATCACGAACAGTCCCCAAAAAAACGAGAATTTTCATTGTTAGATTCCCTTTATTTAATTTCGATTATAAACTAACCATATAAGAGTTAATTTATTGATTCAATCAATTGTAGGAATTAGTAGGTTTAATTTTCGGGGTTAACTTTATTGCGTTAGGTTTAACTTTTAAACTTTAAGACATGACCCATTCATTAACTCGCTTCGAACAATCAATCGCGTTACTTTGAATAGCGCTCGGGTTCTCGCATACACAAATATCGGGCAT
>NZ_JBQSVO010000181.1:0-3841 GCF_052376275.1 Pseudoalteromonas sp. AOP7-A1-14
TACTTTGCCTGTGTTCGCATTAAGTTTCAGTGACGGTTAATTTTTCAGGTGCTATTATCATCTGCTCGTGCCTGTAAAATTAACTTATGGAAATAAATAGCAAAAATAAATGGCTGATAAAAAAAGTACTCCTAAAAAGAAAACACCTGCAAAGCGTGGTTCAAAACGTAGTGCGAAACCATCTTCAAAGAAAAGTATGGCAAAACCCAGTTTATTACGCCGTAGTTGGTCCATTTTTTGGAAGTTGAGTCTAGCGGGTATTATTGCTATGGCGCTTTATCTTATTTATCTGGATGCTCGCATCACTCGCCAATTTGAAGGTAATAAATGGCAATTACCTGCGCAAGTTTATGCTCGATCGATGAGTTTTTCACCGGGGCAGTTTTTATCTCGCCAAGAAGTGATTTGGGAGTTGGATCGTTTAAATTACTCCGTGGTCAATAAAATAAGCCGTACAGGACAATATGAAGTTGCAAAAAATAGTATAAAAATTTATCGCCGCGATTTTGAGTTTTATGATGGTCTAGAAGACGCTCACATTATTGAACTACGTTTTGCTGGGCAGAAAGTTGCCACTATTAAAGACAAATTTGGCCGAAGATTGAATACCGCACGACTAGAGCCTGTACAAATAGCCCGAATTGGTAATGACTCAAAACAAGATCGTGAATTTGTACCTTTAGATAAGTTTCCGCCAATGCTAAGAGATACGTTATTAGTTGTTGAAGATCAAGATTTTTATCAGCACCATGGCGTGTCTGTTTGGTCTATTATGCGTGCTTTATATAGTAATATTAAAGCGGGTAGAACAGTACAAGGCGGAAGTACATTAACTCAACAATTGGCAAAAAATATTTATCTTACTCGTGAGCGGACACTCTCTCGTAAGATCAATGAAGCTCTTATCGCACTGATACTCGATTACCGCTATTCTAAAGACCAAATTCTCGAAGCTTATTTAAATGAAGTTTACCTTGGTCAGTCATATAACCAAGGTGTGCATGGCATGGGTTTAGCCGCCGATTTTTACTTTTCTAAGCCGGTTGATGAATTAGAGTACGACCAAATAGCCATGCTGGTGGCTATGGTTAAAGGGCCATCTTATTACAATCCGCGTCGCTATCCTGAGCGCACCATGGAGCGTCGTGATTTAGTGCTGCGTTTAATGGCTGAAAATCAGCTTATTGATACTCGCGAATATCGAGCGTCGTTAAAACGCCCGATTGCGATTGCTAAAATGAAAGATAGCTTACAAAAATCATACCCTGGTTATTTAGAACTCGTAAATCGCGAACTTAAAAAGTTATTACCGGATCAAAAAGTGCTTGATGCAGGGGTGCGCGTATTTACTTACTTTGATCTTCAAAAACAAGCGGCTATGGAAGACTCGATTGTAAAAAGTCTTCCTTATTTAGAAAGACGCGCTGCAACTGATAAGTTGGAAGCGGCGATGATTTCCGTAAATGTTAAAAAGGGCGGTGTATCGGCATTGGTTGCAGGGCGTGACCCGCGATACTTTGGCTATAATCGCGTGTTAGACACTAAACGTAATATTGGCTCACTAGTTAAACCTGCGGTTTATTTAACCGCGCTTGAGTCACCTGAATTTAACTTGGCCACCCAAGTAGATGATTCCCCAGTACAAGTTACTAATGAACAAGGGAAGATATGGCAGCCAGAGAATTTTGATCATCAATTTCGTGGCATGATGCCGTTATATAAAGCATTTAGTCAAAGCATAAATATTCCGGCGGTTAATACAGGTTTAGATATAGGTGTAGAAAAGGTGATAAATACTTTGCAGCGCTTAGGTGCAAAGCAATCTATTCCTGAATATCCTTCTATTTTGTTAGGTGCGATTGAAATGTCGAGCTTCGATGTGGCGCAGTTATATACTACGCTTGCCGCTGATGGAAAATACCGTGAACTGACCGCTATTTCAGCGCTGACCGACTCTGTGGGTAAGGTGCTTTATAAGCACCAAGTGCAACCGCAAGCCCGCTTTGATGAAGCCGCTATGTATATGACTAAATACACAATGAAACGAGTAACTAAAGATGGCACTGCAAAACGTTTGAACGCGCACTTTCCATCAATTCAATTAGCAGGCAAAACTGGTACCAGTAACGATTTACGTGATAGCTGGTTTGCAGGTTTTGATCAAAATACCGTGACAGTTGCTTGGCTTGGTCGAGATGATAATAAAAGTACTGGACTTACCGGTAGTGTCGGTGCATTGGAAGCTTATATTCGTTATCTAAAGCCACTTAATCCAGAGGCGATTGCAGATACGCGTCCGCCATCAATTCGCTGGGCATTTGTTAATGAAGAAACTGGCCTACAAGCCCCCCCTGGCTGCGGTAAAGTGATACAGTTACCGCTAAGAGCTAGCGAATTTAAACCACGGCCAAGTTGTCAGAAGTGATAAATGAATTATCAATAATGCAGTTACATTTATTATAGCTGCATTATTTTGTCTAAGCTTTATTTATGAGTTTACGCTTAAAGTGATATGTTCGTTTTTCTGATGATGAGGAGTATGTAAACCAATTTTATTAAAGATATGGATTTTTTCTAACGAATTAAAGAACCTTTAGCGGCGTTAAAAAGCTCTTTACGTATGACTGTATATGAAAAAAGTAGATCAATGCAGAAGCGATTGTTGAGAAAGACTATATGTCATCATTTTAGCGCTGTTATTGGGCTATTTCCTAGTTTCATTTCCTAGTTTCAATAATCGATCGCTAATTCTATGTGTTTGATATAAAAGCCTATATTTTTTATAAATGTGTAAAGTTTAACCTTTAACGCAATTAACTTCCCTTCCTTTACTTGTTAGATCTTATTATATCAAGATTGAATTTAACTAAGTTTACTTCTTGCTCCAAAGCTACAAAATTATAGTGGTATTGCATTTAACTCACCCATTAAAATTACCTTATTAAATAGTAGCATGAGATATAGCTACTGCTTTGTAACTAACTAAATAGTGCAATTAGTTTGAAGTGAGCGACTGTTTATTATTAAAGCAGTGATATTGGACTTTTAAAAATTATTAATAGCTTTTTAGTATTGATTTATATACAGATATTAAAATCTGTTCCTTATTTGACGATTGCTATATTGACGGATTCTTGTTCAAAAGCTAATGTTAATTATGTAATAATAATGTTAATAAAGTTAATGGGGAATAAAAATGAAGCAATCATCTCTCTGTCGTGCAATTAAGCTTTCTATATTTGCAAGCTCTGTTGCGGCATCAAGTTATATACCACTTAGCGTAGCAGCAGAAGAAGAAGAAGGCGCTACAGAAACGGTAGAACGAATAGAAGTCACTGGTTCACGCATTAAACGTTCTGCTATGGTTGGCGCAAGTCCTGTTACTACAGTAACTTCTGAAGATATAAAAGTTGCAGGTATTACTCGCGTTGAAGATCTATTGAATGACTTACCTGCAGTGTTTGCAGGTCAAACATCGGGCACTGCAAATGGAGCGACAGGTACCGCAACAGTTGATTTACGGAACTTAGGCGCATCACGTACACTTGTACTTATTAATGGCCGACGTATGCCTTCAGGTTCGCCTTCTGCAGGCGGGATTAGTGCTGATGTTAATCAAATCCCAGCTGCATTAATTGAGAGAGTAGACGTATTAACAGGTGGTTCATCAGCTACTTATGGTTCAGATGCTGTTGCAGGTGTAGTTAACTTTATACTCAAAGATGATTTTGAAGGTTTTCAATTCGAATATCAAGGCAGTATGTATCAGCATAGTAATGACCATGGAGATATGCGTAGAGCGTTGGATGAATCTGGTTTTGAAGCGCCAGAAACAAATGTT
>NZ_JBQSVO010000182.1:0-3838 GCF_052376275.1 Pseudoalteromonas sp. AOP7-A1-14
AATTCAATACCTTGAAGCAAGAGGACTAGAGGTAGGACAGAAAACGCTTGATATGGAACGCCAGGCAATTCAATCAATGCTCACTCATGTAACTGGTAAGCTTGAACAAGGAAAAACCTTACCTTATGTCGAATCAGAGTTTAAACAAGCACTTTCAAGTCGCACTTATACAACAGAGCAAATGAAGTTAGTTTCTGAGTCGCAGACAGAACGAAATGCTTTATCAACTCAAATCGCTTATGCCGCCGGACTCAGGGCTCATGAGCTATATACTCTCTCTTATGCATCGGAAAAACAAGCAAGTGAAAGACCTGCACTAGATAGTAAATTTCAAGGGAGAGAGGGCGTAATTTATACCGTTACCGGTAAAGGCGGGTTGATTCGAGAAGTTCTTATCCCTACACAGCTTGCAAGTAAATTAGAAGAACGTAGGCTCGATACACCGCAAAAAGTCACAGATCGCGGTGTCCATTACGAACAAAAATATGACATTGGTGCTGGTCACAAATGGTCTAATTCATATACACAAGCCTCAAACCGCGTACTTGGTTGGTCTAGGGGAGCCCATGGATTACGCCACAGTTATACTCAAGAAAGGATGAACGAGTTACAAAATTCTGGTTATTTTCGCGATACAGCTCTTGAAACAGTAAGCCAAGAACTCGGTCATTTCCGCCCTGAAATTACAGAGATCTATTTACGATGAAAACAACTTATATTGCCTTTTTAATTCTTATTGCTGCATGCCTAGGGCTTTGGCATTCAATCGATGTACTGAGTAGTACAACGCTTTTAATAGAAGAAAATGGGGATTATTTTAGAGATAACTACACAACGACAGAACGCTTTTTAGAATTATGGCCAATCAGCATAATTGTTGGGTTAGTTGTAGCAGTAATTATAGCCGCCATTACTTTACTGGTGTTTGACGCAAGCCAAAACAGCGAAGTGAAAAACCTAAAAGATGAACTTAAAAAGAACCTACAGCACTACGAAAGCTTAAAAGAACAGTGCGTATATGACGTTGAAAACGCACAAGAAAGAGCGAGAAAAAACGCAGCGCTTGAAGTAGAGAACCAACACATAGAAATTGAAGCGAGAAAAAACGCAATATTAAAGAAAGAAAGAGAATTAAACCGTACACAGATAAATCTAAGTCAAAAGTTACATGAACTAAACAAAACTATCGATGAAAATAACCAGTTGGTGAAGCACTACAAGCAAGAGGCTCAAAAAGCTAAAAACAAAGCTAAAAATCACAGCACCGCCATTGGGCGAAAAAACAATATCATCAGCAAACTAAAAACTGATCCTGAATACTTAAACAGATTTATAGAAAAAAATTATAATTAGTGTTCTTGAATCACTATCGATGATCCTAATTTTAACTTGGCGAAGCCGTAGCGAGGAACGAGCGCGACTTTACAGAGTTAAGTGTAAAACAGTCCTCAAAACGCGTTCCCCAATCTTCCAGCTAAAAAAAAAAGCTAATCGTGCCCTGATAAACATCTCTTAACGGAGCTTAAATGCTCTGCTAGGAGATTTCATAGGCACATACATTAAACAACCTTGCTCCTTACGAAAAGCCTCTCAAAATCGCTCTGAGAGAGCAGGTGTGCATTTTGGGGTATGCCGGTACGAGTGAAACGAGGGGAAGGGCCGGCAGGGGCAACGCCCCTAAGAGGGGTTGGCACCAAGTAAATTTTTGAAATGCGTTATCCACAAATTTCAGCTGAATTTACCTTTAAAAACTTTATGTATAACTTAAAAGACTTTAAAGACTTAGGAGTTCACTTAAGCTATTGTAAGTTATAAAGAATAAATTTTAAAGGTGTGCGTCTACCGAGTTAAAGGTGTGCGTCTACCGAGTTAAAGGTGTGCGTCTACCGAGTTAAGGTGTGCGTCTACCGAGTTAAAGGTGTGCGTCTACCGAGTCATGTGGATAAAAACCCACCTCTTTTACACGGGTGTATATTGACAAAGTCAGCAACACACCTATAAAGTAGGTGTGTGATTAAAAAAACAAAGTACACCTATGAAATTAACCAACGTATCGAGTAAAACAAAAGTTCGGCATAAAACTGATATAAACAAAACACTATCTAAGATGCCCTTATCATCTAGGCGCGTTTTATTTATGGCTATTGCTCAACTTGACTCTAAAAAGATAGTAAAACAAGGCCAAGTGTTTCGTATATACGCTAGTGAGTATGCAAAAATAGCTAAGCTGGAAATGAATACAGCCTACGAACAACTAAAATCCGCTACGTTGGATTTACAGAAACAGATAATAGGAATCCCAAAAGATCAACTTTTACCGCCTATAGCTCGTCAAGGAGATCGGCCTTGGAAGAAACCTAGCGGTAAAGGGGTTCGCATGCTTAACGTCACTGAATACTGTGACTATGAGGACGGTGACGGTTACGTAGATATTAGCTTTAGTCGTCAAATGGAGCCGTATATTTGCATGATAGAGGGTAATTTCACTACTCAAGTGCTTATCTCTAGCGCACGACTCAGAGACACAAATGCCAGTAACATATATCAACTTATAAGGCAGAAAATAAGTCAGAAGAAAGACCGTTTTTTTGAAATTACTGTTGAAGAACTAAAGGAAGAGCTTGGGCTTTACACAATAAAGAATAAGGAAAAAGTTTATTCTTATCCGTTGTTTAAAGAGTTTAATCGCAGTGTTATCAAGCAAAGCATCGATACCATTGAAGACACTACTGAAATAAAGAATATAAGCGTTGAAATCATCGAGAGGAAGCAGCGTAAAGCAACTAAGCTAAGATTCTCTTATCGAGTAGATGACCAAATGAAGTTTGAGGGATTTTAGCTAAACTTGCTTTCCAGATAGCCCATACCGAGATTTATGCTCAATTCAGCACGAAATTCAACTTTATTCATATTCACAATAAGAGTAAAATCCCCAAAAAAATGAGATACTGCTTCCAAGTAAGGGTACAAATGATATTTGCTTATACATGTCCTAAATGCCAAAAAGAGCGAGCTATTGCCCGAATAAAAAGAACATTTCCTGAAAGGGCATTTTTCAAAAGAAATCAAACAAAATGCCAGTGCCAACACTGTCAGCATGTTTTCTTCATCAATTGTTCGGCATGAATCCCCCCTTCCGAACAATTGATGAAATTAAGCCAAACAATTTTGGTGTTTATTATTCCTATTATGGTAAATAGCAAAGTTTGCTATCAGAAATAGACCTCAGAAGCCCTCAAACGCTCTTAGCGAAGATTTTGGACACTTGATCAAGGCAATATGCTTCCATAGCACCTTGTAAGTTTGTGACAGTTTTAGAGCGATTTACATAGCAAAATCCAGCGCGTTCATTTGAAACAAAAAACGCCCTCTAAGGGGCGTTTTTTGCATTTATCGCTCGAGCTGATTTTAAAGATGCAACATAGGGTTCATCTGCTGATGCAAAATGCGGATAACAAAGATATCAAGATCTCGAACTCGATAAAAAATAGCGTGCTTTTGATGATCATGCCGGCGAATGCCAGGACGAAGATCAGAGCAATCTCGATGTATTTACAATTGTATACACACATTGTATTCCACTGACACAACTTTGCAAGCTCCAAAAACGGATTAAAATCGCCTGTGGGCGATTTTAAACGTTTTTGTGAGCCAACAAGCGCAGCGCGTTAGCCTCTGCCAAAAACAGCGTTAAAATTTCAGACCTGTAAAAATCCGCCCCCGCTAGGTATAACTTCGCTGTGCTCGTTTATACCCAGCGGGGGCGGTGCATCCGGAGTTTTCACGCTCAGAATTTCACGCAATGCTCTTATGTGTGAGTAAACTTGAAATATCCATA
>NZ_JBQSVO010000183.1:0-3823 GCF_052376275.1 Pseudoalteromonas sp. AOP7-A1-14
AGAGAGCTTTCAGATAAAGCGAACTCAGCTACTTTGAGCTTAAAAGCTCGATGATGTTTGGACATAAAAAGACCCCCAGTAATTGGACTGTCCAACTATTGGGGGTCACTTCATAGCATCGGCTTTTTAGTTTTCGGCTCAGATTAATAATCTAATCCTTACCCTAGGTAACTTTTTAACTCGTTAACTAACCAGCATTACGCTGACGCATCACTTCAAACAAACATACTCCTGTGGCTACAGACACATTTAAGCTTGATACAGTGCCAGCCATAGGGATTTTTACCAGTAAATCGCAGTGCTCACGAGTTAAACGACGCATTCCTTCTCCTTCAGCCCCCATCACTATAGCCATTGGTCCGGTTAAGCTCGCATCAAATAAATGAGTGTTTGTTTCACCGGCAGTGCCCACCACCCAAACACCCGCATCTTTAATTTCACGCAAAGTACGCGCTAGATTAGTAACCTGAATAAGGGGGACGGTTTCAGCCGCACCACAAGCAACTTTACGCGCTGTGCCATTAAGCTTGGCTGATTTATCTTTAGGTACAATAATTGCGTGAACGCCTGCAGCGTCAGCACTACGTAAGCATGCTCCTAGATTATGCGGATCGGTAATACCATCAAGCACCAGTAAAAACGGAGTATCTTCACGGGCAATGATCACATCAAGATCTTTCTCATTAAACGTTGGTGCTGCTTTGACGTTTGCGATTACACCTTGATGCTGCTCACCTTTAGCTTTGTTATCAAGCGCTTTACGCTGCATAAACTGTACTGAAATACCAAATTTACGTGCCTCATTAATAATCGGGGTTAAGCGTTTATCATCGCGACCTTTAAGGGCATAAACTTCTACAAAACGCTCAGGCTCTTTAGATAAAATTGCTTCAACAGAGTGAAAGCCAAAAATTAATTCATTACTCACGTATTATCTGCTCCTGAGTTATTACTTTTGCGGGCGTTTCTTCCGGGCCTTTTCGGCTTTTTAACAGTCTTTTTCTTAGTTTTTTTTGTGGTCCCGCCGTCAGTCGCTTTAGCTCGACTGGCAGGCTTCTTTCTACCTTTACGAGTATCGGAGGCTTTACCTTTATGGCCACGCGACTCTTTGCCGTCGATTTTCTTTCCAGGTACTTTACCGGATTTCAGTTGCGAGCGTACACTAGCCGGCGCATGTCCATCTTTGTCATTATTACGGCGGCGTGAATAACGATCTTGCGCCACATCGCCACTTAAGGTTAAGTTTATACGGCGTTCGTCTAAGCTAACCGAGGCCACTTGAACAGTTACTTTATCACCTAAACGGTAAACTTTATGGGTTTGCTCACCAATCAAACAGTGCTTTGCGCCATCATGCTGAAAATACTCATTGCCTAAATTAGTGACATGGATTAAACCGTCAATTTGTAAATCATTTAGGCGAATAAACAAGCCAAAGTTAGTCACTGAAGAAATAACCCCTTCAAACTCATCTCCAACATGGTCTTGCATGAACTCGCATTTAAGCCAATCAGCTACTTCGCGGGTCGCATCATCAGCCCGGCGTTCAGTGGTAGAGCATTGCTCACCTAATTGGTCAACTTCGTCATCACTGTAAACATAGTCACCGGAGGTTTTCATGCCTTGCGCTTGTAAGATACCTTTAATAGCGCGGTGCACAACTAAATCAGGGTAGCGGCGAATTGGTGAAGTAAAGTGTGCATACTCACCCAGCGCTAAACCAAAGTGCCCGATATTATCAGCTTGATATACCGCTTGCTTCATTGAGCGCAGCAGCATCGTTTGAATAAGTTCAGCTTCAGGCCTGTCGCCAAGCTTTGCCAGTACATGGGTTATTTCTTTCGGTGTTGGTTCATCACTCAATGTTGATTCAATACCGAGCTCAGATAAAAACTGTCTAAAGTTACCAAGCTTTTCACCGTCGGGTTCATCATGAACACGATAAAGCGTACTGGCTTTGTGTTTTTCTAGCATTTTAGCCGCAGATACATTGGCTAAAATCATACATTCTTCAATCAATTTATGAGCGTCGTTACGCACCACTGGCACAATAGATTCAATTTTACGCTGAGCATTAAATACAAAACGAGTTTCGAGAGTTTCAAACTCAATTGCACCGCGCTCTTGACGAGCTGATTTAAGCGCCATGTACATTTGCTGTAAATCAGTTAAGTGCGGTACGACATCAGCGTATTCTTTACGTAGCCTTTCGTCGCCTTGCAAAATAGCATTGGTTTTAGTGTAAGTTAAGCGCGCGTGGGAGTTCATTACTGCTTCGTAAAAACGATAGCCAGAAAGCTTACCCTCATCTGATACCATCATTTCTGCGACCATACATAAACGATCAACATCAGGGTTTAATGAGCATAAACCATTTGATAAAACTTTAGGCAACATCGGTATAACTTGCTCAGGAAAATATACTGAGTTACCACGTTCAATCGCTTCTTTATTCAACGGTGTGTTCATACCTACATAATGCGATACATCGGCAATAGCTACCCATAAGCGCCAGCCACCCGATTTGTTACGTTCACAATAAACGGCATCATCAAAATCGCGGGCATCTTCACCATCAATAGTAACTAACGGTAAGTCACGTAAATCAACGCGGTTTTGTTTATCGGCTCCTTCAACAAACTCGCCAAGGTGAGCAACTTGTTTTTCAACTGCTTCAGGCCAAACATGTGGAATATCATGGTTACGCAGTGCCACTTCAATTTCCATCCCCGGGGCTAAATGCTCACCAAGTACATCAATTACTTTACCTACTGCGTTCATATTGCGGCTTGGGTTTTGGGTAATTTGCACTTGTACCATCTGATTATGGCGCGCACCGTTTTCAGTGCCTGGTAAAATAACAATATCTTGCGTTATCCGAGGATCTTCTGCCACAACCACGGCAATGCCGTGCTCAACAAAATAACGGCCAACAATAGGCGCACGTTCATTAGTGAGCACCTTTATAATACGTGCATCACACTTACCGCCAGAACCACGTTTAGTGCCTTTAGCTAGTACAATGTCACCATGAAGCACCATATTCATTTGATGCTTGGCAATGAACCAGTCTTTACTTTCGCCTTCAACTTCTAAAAAGCCAAACCCATCTCGGTGACCAATTACTTTACCTTTCGTAAGTCCTGCTTCGTCAATTAAGGCGTAACATTTAAACTTAGTAAAGTAGAGTTGACCATCGCGTTCCATAGCACGTAAGCGCCGCTTAAAAGCAATCTGACGCTCGTCATCATTTACCGCCATTTCTTCGCATAATTGCTGGAAATTGGCTGGTTTTGCACGGTCTTTAATATGAGTAAGTATAAACTCACGGCTTGGGACAGGATTTTCGTACTTTTCTTGTTCTCGACTGAGATTGGGATCTTGGTTTGACATTCACTATCTTGTTAATTGGTTATGTTGTTATTTTAACCCATAACCGAACAATGAGACAGGCAAAAGCTATGAAACTTTTAATAAAGCCTATTTGGCAGTCATAAACTGCAAAATTTAACGTTATAACCGCCCTTTTTGTTTGGCTATACGTGCTGCATCAACTCGGTTGCTGGCATTTAATTAAGCGATAGCCTCTGATAAATAATTACGTACAGTGCCCTCACTTAAATATAACCTTGCGGCGATATCAGTAGTTTTCAACCCATCACCACTAAGTTTTAATGCTTTTTCTTCTTTATTTGAACGGTGGTTCGTTACCTTCTAAAGCACTTAAACAAGCTCAGGCGCTATTACTTTTTGTTCTGTATGATTTTTTTAACGTTGTAATCAAGTAATCACTCGATGCTTATTTTAAAACGACCCCTTTTAC
>NZ_JBQSVO010000184.1:0-3793 GCF_052376275.1 Pseudoalteromonas sp. AOP7-A1-14
GGCTGCAAAACTTCCATATAGATAATGTTTTTTACTCACTATCTCGTGTTACTTTCAACTTCAGTAAAATAATTGTTAACACAGCGTGTTAACTAATTAGTTAAAAAATAGTCAATAAGCAAATTTTTATAGTAATTAAATTCTTTTTTGGTGCAGGAATAACAGCTAAAACTAGCGCATTATTTTAGATGGGCAGAATACATGAGTTACTTTAAAGTAACGAAAAGCAAGGGTTTAGCGGGTATTAACAACTATGAAATATAGTCTTTATAGTATAAGAAATGTATTGCACCAAACTTCACTAATTTGGTGCGACAAACTTAGCCAACCTTGATGACTACATCCAATCAGCATTTCGAATCACGCCAACAGCAAGTCCTTCAATATTGAACGACTCGTGCTCTAAGTCCACCTCAATAGGTGTAAAGTCTTCATTTTCAGCATGTAAAAGTATTTTTCGGCCTGCTTTTTCAAGACGCTTAACTGTTACATCCTCATCAACACGAGCAACAACAACTTGGCCATTCTCAGCGACTTGGGTACTATGCACTGCTAATAAGTCGCCGTCCATAATTCCGATATCTCTCATACTCATACCATTTACACGCAGTAAAAAGTCCGCAGCAGGTTTAAATAATAGCGGATCAATTTGGCAATGGCTCTCAACATGTTGTTGCGCCAAAATAGGCTCCCCAGCAGCGACACGACCAATTAAAGGCAACCCTAATTGCTCAGGTTCTTCTTCTTCAATTAACTTAATACCACGGCTAGCCCCTGGCGTCATTTTAATTACGCCCTTTTTAGCTAATGCTTTTAAATGCTCTTCAGCAGCATTAGCACTTTTAAAACCAAGTGTTTGGGCTATTTCAGCACGAGTTGGCGGCATCCCCGTGTCTTTAATAAAAACTTTAATCAGTTCGAGTATTTGAGCTTGGCGTTTAGTTAATGGGCGCATACAACTGGTTTTCCATACAGTACATTTAACTGTGAGTATATACAGTTATCTAAAAATCGCAAATTTAAATTATGACTTTCATAATTAACAAAACACCAATTGAATTATAATCAATAATAAAATAGCCTGAGTGTAAACCACGACCTAACCGAGAAATAAAAATGAGCATCTGGTATCAACCTGTCAGCCTTGAGCTGTGTAAAGAATTGGAAAGTGGCATTACAGGTCAAGGCACACTAATGAAAACCATGGGTATTGAAGTAACTGAAATTGGTGATGATTATTTAGTTGCAACCATGCCTGCAATCCCACAACATCATAACCCTATCGGTATGGTGCATGGAGGCGCTAATGTTGTCCTTGCAGAAACAGTAGCCAGCTACGCAGCTAACTTTGTTGTTGATTACACTAAGTTTTATTGCGTAGGGCAAGAAATTAATGCCAACCATTTAAAGGCATCACGCAACGGCACCTTAACGGCCACAGCTAAACCTCTTCATTTAGGTAAGCGTACATCAGTGTGGGAAGTAAAAATAACTAATAGCCGTGGAGAGTTGTGCTGCGTATCACGAATGACGGCCGCGGTGGTTGAGCGTTAAGCGCTATTTTTATATAAAAAGCTATTTCTCAAGCGGATAAATAGTGATTTCGATACCCGCGCCAATCGCAGAAATGCGTAATAAAGTGTCAGCTTGTAATGCTTGGTTAAAACATTTAGGTGAACTGCCTGACTCGAAACCAATATCAAAGGTACGTCTTGAACACGATAACCATTGCTTTAAGGCATTACGAGAGCATGATTCAATAAGCTCGCAAATATGATTTATAGCTTTGTCTGGCGAGCTTATTTCAGCACTGGCTTCTATACGGGCAAGTTGTCTATACTCATCTTTATCGTAATGTAATACCGTGGCATGCTTTTTAAGATCAGCCACTAAAGTGCTAATATCTTGTTTCGATTCTAGCTCAAGATCTACATTTAAAAATTGAATTTCTGACATATGCTGTTGTTTACCCCTGTTGATAAGAGTCAAATTTTAACCTAGTTTTTCTCATATACCAAATCTAGAATAAAATCCCTGCGACAATTTGCCACATTGGCAATCAAGTTCAACCCCATACAATCAGGCATTTAAAGATAAGAACAGGTATCTTCATGAACAAACGTCTTTTCAAAAATGCCAGAAAGCTGCACAAATGGCTGGGGTATTTGATAGCGATGCAAATTTTTGCGTGGCTACTGGGCGGTTTGATAATGAGCGCAATCCCCCTTGAAAAAGTTCATGGTAAGCATCTCGCTGAGCACCAACTTAATAACCCTTTTCAACACACCGATTACTTTGCATCGATTGAGAATATAGTTAATCAAGTCGCTGAACCTAAGCAAATTAACTATAGCCATTTTTTAACCACGCCCATTATTGTAGTTAAAAGTGCAAGGCAAGAGTACACCTTTAATGGCTTAACAGGTCACCCTTTTAAAGCCCCTGATCAATCGCAAATTATTGCCAATGCTAACGCCCACTTACTAATTGACGCACACGTAAGGAAAATTACTAAGCTTGAAACTGGCAGCAGAGAGGCCGGTTATAAAAACAATATTTGGCAAGTAACGTATGACGATATTTTTAGCACTACATTATATTTAGCAGCAGATAACGGCAAAATAATTGCGGTTCGCAGCATACTTTGGCGTATTTTTGATTTCTTCTGGATGCTACACATTATGGACTACGATGAGCGTGAAGACTTTAACAACCCGTTACTGATAAGTTTTGCTGCATGTAGTGTTTTATTTTGTATTACAGGCATAATATTACTGTTGCAAACACTTCGGTTTAGGCGACGTAAACGCAGCGTCTAAACTTTCCCCTGTTAACTTATTTACCCATTTGAATAATCACTCTAAAATAGCAACTCCTGTAGTTCACTAAAGTGATTGGATATGACGCAATTTATTATCGCGTTGCTGATTTGTGGGTTCAGCATAAATAGCTATGCTAACGAACAATTCAGCCGTTTTTCTAGCGCTAAAAAACACCTTATAAAAACCCTACCTAATAACAGTAAAAGCTTTTATTGTGGCTGTGATATTAAGCGCCAAGGTAAAAAACTGGTGCCCGACGTAAAGAGCTGTGGCTATGTACCGCGTAATGCCATGACTCGTTCAGGCAATCCCAATGCTCGCGCCACACGTATTGAGTGGGAGCATATTGTTTCTGCATGGGAATTTGGCCATCAACTACAATGTTGGCAACATGGCGGTCGTAAAAACTGCATAAAGACCAGCCCGCAATTTAGAAAGATGGAGGCTGATATTAACAACCTTGCCCCCGCCATTGGTGAAATTAACGGTGATCGCTCTAACTATCGGTTTGGCATGCTCGCGGGTAGTGCAAACCAATATGGGCGCTGCCAAGTAAAAGTTAATTTTAAGCAACGCATTGTAGAACCGCCTTTTTATGCTAGAAAACGTATTGCCGACGCTTATTTTTATATGCAAAAAACTTATGGTTTAAGTATATCGAGTAAACAACAAAAACTGTTTAAAGCATGGCAAAACCAAGTATTGGCAGCACAAAAAACAAGCAGAAATCTTTAAACTATTTATACACTCATTTTCATTTTTAAGCGGGTTTATTATTGCTAGAACATTATTTAGCTGATATTTTTTAACATATATTTACAGGAAAGTAACCAGCATGTTTAAAAATAACGCACTCTCATTAGCAGTTTTAGTAGCTCTTGGCGGACTTAGTTTAGTCGGCTGTGGCGGCAGTGAAAACGCATCAACGTCTGAGGAAGTGATAAATAAAACACCGACGACATCCATTGATT
>NZ_JBQSVO010000185.1:0-3644 GCF_052376275.1 Pseudoalteromonas sp. AOP7-A1-14
ACACTACTTGCTCTATAAGTTCAATTTATAATGATCTTGCCGTGAATGGGCTGCCATTGTAACTGAGTAATATTTGCAAGTACTTCTTTTTTCGGCACTTGAGTTATGGCAAATAGATCTGTGTTTTCAATAAGGCTTGCTGCTTTATACGTTGTAGCTCTTGGACTAATAATGTGTCGTTAGTTTTATTGGAATTTGCCCGTTTCGAGTCTTTGGTCATATTAGTTTGTCATAATGTGGGTTTATAACATAGAAAAAGCCCACAGCAAAAGCATGTGGGCTTGGGTTTCTAACAAGCGAAATTGTTACTTTCCAGGGATAAACAACTTAGTGTTAAACTACTTTTTTCATCGCTGACATATAACCACGAAGTTTACTACCGATTATTTCAACAGGATGCTCACGAAGAGCTGCGTTGATAGCAATTAGCGTTTGGTTATCCACTTGGTTGCTTTGCTCACTTAGGCCTTTACCAATAACGTCAGTATCAATGGTTTTCATAAAGTCTTGTAGTAGTGGCAAGCAGGCATGGTTATATAAATAACAGCCATATTCTGCGGTATCTGAAATCGTGCGGTTCATTTCAAATAACTTTTTACGTGCGATGGTGTTAGCAATAAGCGGCGTTTCATGAAGTGATTCATAATAAGCCGACTCTGCAATAATACCTGCCGCTGTCATGGTTTCAAACGCAAGTTCAACACCTGCTTTAACCATAGCAACCATTAAAATACCTTGGTCAAAGAACGTTTGCTCGTCGATCTCTGCATCAGTATTTTGCTGTTTTTCAAAAGCTGTTTCAGCTGTTTCTGCGCGCCATTTATGTAGCTTTGCATCATCTTCAGCCCAGTCAGCCATCATGCCACTTGAGAACTCACCACCGATAATGTCATCCATATGTTTATTATAAAGTGGGCGCATAATAACTTTAAGCTCTTCACTTAGGTCAAATGCTTTAACTTTAGCTGGGTTAGATAGGCGGTCTAACATATTGGTAACACCACCGTATTTAAGTGCTTCGGTGATTACTTCCCAACCATATTGAATTAGCTTTGACGCGTAGCTTGCGTCGATACCTTTTTCGACCATTTTATCGAAACATAAAATAGAACCCGTTTGTAGCATGCCACATAGAATAGTTTGCTCGCCCATTAAGTCTGACTTTACTTCAGCAATAAATGATGAATTAAGTACACCCGCACGGTGTCCACCTGTGCCTGCTGCATAGGCTTTTGCTTGTGCTAAACCATGGCCTTGTGGATCATTTTCAGGGTGAACGGCAATCAGTGTTGGTACACCAAAACCACGTTTATACTCTTCACGTACTTCAGAACCTGGACACTTTGGTGCAACCATAATAACGGTAATGTCTTCACGAACTTGCATACCTTCTTCAACGATATTAAAACCGTGCGAGTAAGCAAGTGTCGAGTTTTGTTTCATTAATGGCATGATAGTGTTTACAACGTTGGTGTGTTGCTTATCAGGAGTTAAGTTTAAAACTACATCAGCGGTTGGAATTAGCTCTTCGTATGTGCCAACGGTAAATCCATTTTCAGACGCATTTAGGAATGATTGACGACGCTCGCTAATCGCTGACTCACGCAATGTGTATGAAACGTCTAAGCCTGAATCACGTAAATTTAAACCTTGGTTTAAGCCTTGTGCGCCACAACCAACAATTACTAGTTTTTTACCCTTAAGTGCATCAACACCGTCACTAAACTCAGCCAAGTCCATAAATTTACATTGTGCAAGCTGTGCAAGTTGCTCACGTAAAGGAAGGGTATTAAAGTAATTCGCCATGATGAGTGTCCTATTTCATATTTGTTAGATGCAAGTGCTTTATGCCTTGCTTACATTTACAATAAGAAATAATTCTCCTTGCGTAAAATGATATATTTGCATTAAAGTATTTCATTATATGAAATAGTTGGGCAGTCTACGATTTTATGAGTCATAAGCATTTACATTACTTCTTAGCTTTAGCTAAAACGTTACACTTTGCTCGCGCCAGTGAGCTTTGCCATATTAGCGCGCCTACGCTAAGCCGTAATATAAAACAACTTGAACAAGAGGTGGGGGTCGCGTTATTCACACGTGATAATCGCACGGTAAAATTAACCCGAGAAGGACTGTCATTTATTGATTATGCCAATGCTACACTTGCTAATTGGCAGCGATTTCGCACTAATGTGAATGACCCGGAACAGCCTATATATGGTGATGTGAGTATTTTTTGCTCGGTAACAGCCTCTTATAGCTTTTTATATCAAATTTTAGAGCAATTACGACTTCGCCATCAGTATATTGAAATAAAACTTAATACCGGCGATCCTGCGTTAGCCCTTAATCGTGTGTTTGATGGGCAAGAAGACATGGCGATTGCCGCAAAGCCAGATAAATTGCCATCACAAATTGCTTTTGCAAGTATTGGTTACTCACCGCTGGTATTTATTGCTCCTAAAATAGAATGCTCATTAAACGATCAGCTTTTGAAATGTGGAAACCAAGTACCTTGGTCAAAGTTGGCTTTTATAGTACCAGAGCAAGGTTTTGCCAGGCAGCGATTGGAGCAGTGGTGGTTTAAAAATAATATTCGAGCCAAAATTTATGCCCAAGTTGCGGGTCACGAGGCGATGGTATCTATGGTGAGTCTAGGACTTGGTATCGCTATGGTGCCTAAAATAGTACTCGATAATAGCCCGTTAAAGGAAAAAGTTCAGGTTATTAGCGATCACGCTTTACCGCCAAAAGGCTTTGAAATTGGTCTTGCGGTGCTAAGAAAGAACTTAGCAGACCCAGCATTAGAAGCATTATGGCAAATTGCGCAAACCTTAGACTTTCAAAAAAGTGATTTGGAAGTAACGGCAAATGTATAAAAAATGTGAATGATTGTAATTAACTAGGGATTAGTGCGTTGCACCTTGCTATGATGAATGTCAACTTAATCTCTTATTTGGTTATTTGTAGTAAAACAATGAAGTTAATTACAACAGCCTGTGTTGCCTTAAGCATATTGTTTAGCACTGTATGTAGTGCAACAAATGCACATCAAACTGTGACCTCTGAATCTGCTGAGCAGATCACTATAGGGCAATGGTATATAGGTTTAAGCGCCGGCATTGGCGTGATGACAAATCCACTGCAAAGCGGTGATAACTTACCCCTTATTGTAGTGCCTGAAATAGCCTATTATGGAGAGCAGTTTTTCTTTGACAATGGTCGTGTGGGTTATAGCTTAATACAAACCGAAAAACATATAGTTAATTTAGTTAGCGAGTTTAATCCCGAGACACGTTTTTTTGTTGATTGGCATCCAAGTAATATTTTTGCTTTACAATCTTCCAGTAGCTTAGCTTTACAATCTTCCAGTAGCTTAAATGTTGAAGCTGACCCCAGTCCTGTAAAAAACATTCCAAACCTTAATGATTTAAACAAGCGCCGGTGGGCTCTTGATATGGGGTTAAGTTATCACTATATTCATAAAAATCATGTTTTTTCAGTGCAAAGTCTTGCTGATGTGTCAGGTGTTTATAATGGCACTCGAACAGGCTTGCAATGGCAAATGATGAGAAAATATGCCGATTGGCAAGTTAAGCCTAGCTTAGGTATTTGGTATAAATCATCTGAACTTAATACTT
>NZ_JBQSVO010000186.1:0-3644 GCF_052376275.1 Pseudoalteromonas sp. AOP7-A1-14
AATAAAAGTAATAGTGGCAATAATAAACGTTTATTAGAAAGCATAAATAATGTGGAGTTGGCTTGATGGGTTTTATAGTGCGAGAGAAAAAACATGAGTGCAACCTAAAAAGTAGTTAGGTTGCACTATAATATGGTCTTAATTGATAATCAATATCATTTGCATTTATTTGCGTTGGAACTCAGAACTACTATTCCATGTCGGCCAGTCTTGTTGCTCTGATATATCAAAACCTACTTGATAAAATAACTGTAAGTCTTGTACCGCACCCGATAAATCCCATTCATCACGGTATCTATCACAAGGTTGGTGGTAGCAACCGCGCAGCACTAAGCTCATACGTTTACGGTAGTTAGCGGTTTCTTTATCCAGCGCTTCACTACCACCTCCAGCATACATTGCTGGTATGCCCATATTAGCAAATGCAAAGTGATCTGAGCGGTAGTAACCCCCTGATGATGGCTTAGGATCGCCTGAAACAACGCGACCTTGGGCTTTAGCGGCAGTTTCTAACAGTGTGTCCATTTCAGATTTACCAATGCCTACAACACTAATATCCTTTACTTTACCCAGTAAGTTTAAGCTATCCATATTGATGTTAGCAACGGTTTTGTTTGCTGGGATCACAGGGTCTGCCGCATAATATTTAGAGCCTAATAAACCTTGTTCTTCGGCCGTAACGGCTAAGAATGTCATTGAACGGCTTGGGTTTTTTGGTAGTTTTGTAAAGGCTTCGGCGACTTCAATCAAACCACCCGTACCTGTTGCGTTATCATGAGCCCCATTATAGATTTGGTCGCCTTTACGGTTTTTATCTGTGCCTAGGTGATCCCAGTGTGCTGAGTAAATGACATGCTCATCAGGTTTTTCACTGCCTGGTAAAGTGGCGATAAAATTATATGAGATTGATTTTTTAATGGTATTTTTAACCGCAACCGACGCTGTTAAATCGCCCATATCAACATGGTATGCGCCTTTTGCTGCATTTTCTTTCATGGTTGCAAAATCAAGCCCGGCTTTATCGAATAGCTCTTTAGCTACATCGGTAGTTACCCAGCCTTCAACAGCAACGCGATCCATATTGTTATTTTCTTTTTGAAAACCAAATTGCTCACCGCTCCATGAGTTTTCAACTACTGACCACGGATAAGATGCTGGGGCTGTTTCATGAATAATAATGGCACCAGCGGCACCTTGACGGCTCGCTTCTTCATACTTATAAGTCCAGCGGCCATAATAAGTCATTGCATCGCCAGTAAATAAAGCAGGATCTTTGGTAGCAAACCCAGGATCGTTAACCAGCATAACAACGGTTTTGCCTTTAACGTCTAAACCTTCGTAATCATTCCAATTATACTCAGGGGCGTTTACGCCGTATCCCACAAATACAAGTTCTGAATCTTTAATACTTTCTTCAGCACTGATACGGCTACTGCCCATTACCATATCTTTTTTATACTGGTAATCTTTGCCACCAATAGTTAATGCCATGTCTGAATCAGCTTCAAGGGACACTAAAGGTACTTCTTGCAAGAAGCTGTCACCATTACCTGGCTCATAGCCAATTGCTTTAAATTGCTCAGTTAAATAAGCAAGAGTGAGTTCTTCCCCTTTAGATGATGGGGCGCGTCCGCCAAATTCATCAGAAGCGAGTACTTTTACATGTTCAGCAAGTTGCTCTGCATTAATTGACTGATAACCGTTGCTAACATCTTCATTAGTAATACTTGTTGTAGCGCAACCAGCTAGTACGGCACTTGCTAGTAGCGTAAGAGAAAAATAACGTTTCATAACGACTCTTTTATAGTTTTATGTAAGTGCATTATAAGAAGTTCTATTAAATAGAACCAGTTTTTGCGGTAAACTAATGCTATTAATACGTTAACTAATGAGTACACATGAAGCGTTTTATCCCTCATGAAAAGTGGCACGCTCAAAGCGTAACCAGTGGTGCATTTGCACATTTAAATACACTGTTTGGTTTAAGTAGATTAACCGATTGGCCAGATTATGATTGGTTTACTCCTTTTTTAGATGCACATACGGGCAGCGATAAAAAAGTAACTTTTGTAGCGGATTCAGTATGCGAAGGGGATGAACGTTATTATGAGCAAATTATTTATGAAACCGGCCAAGTACCTACGCGTGAAAAAAGCTGGCATGACTTATTTGGTGGCTTTATTTGGTGTTTATTTCCAAAAACTAAAGCATTGATAAACCAGCGCCATATTGAAGAAATTAACCGACATGGTTTACAAAAGCGAAGTAAACACCGAAATGCGCTCACTTTATTTGATGAATGCGGTGTGATACTTGCCGTAAATGAACAAAGTGATGAATGTTGGCCTGAGTTATTACGTGATCATCAATGGAAACACGCATTTTTTGTGAAGCGCCAGCAGTGGGGTGAAACCATCAAGCCTTTTATGTTTGGTCATGCTAATTATGAAATGATGACTAAGCCTTATATAGGACTGACCGGAAAAGCATTATTTATAAAAGTACCTGCTGAGATATTCTGTAAAGATTTAAGAACACAATATCAGTATCTAGATAATAAACTTTATGAGATGATTAATTTAAATAACTATTTAAGGGACAACCGCCAACTTTCACCTTTACCATTACTAGGTGTGCCAGGTTGGTGTGATGATAATAAAAATCCTGAATACTACAGTAATACAGATTACTTTAGGGCTAAACGTAGGACGCGAACATGATAGAAGTATCTGGGCTTAAAAAGAAGTTTAAGTTAACTAAAGATCATAAAAAAAATAAATTAGAAAAAACCGACCCCCGTGAAGATAAAGATTATTTTCACTCAGTACGTGATGTCAGCTTTCATTGTAATGAAGGCGAAGTGCTCGGTTTACTTGGCCCTAATGGTGCGGGTAAAACCACCACTTTAAGAATGTTATCTACCGCACTAGTACCCGATGAAGGAAGTATTACTATTGCTGGGCAAGATATTGTGAAAAAGCCATTATATGGGCGAAAGTCAATTGGTTTTTTATCAGGCAGTACAGGTTTATACGGACGCTTAACCGTAAAAGAAAATATTGAATATTTTGCTAAGTTACACGCAATGGATAAAATATTAATCAAAGAGCGTACCCAAGAGCTTTACGATTTACTTGATATGCACAGCTTTATAGATAAACGTGCAGAAACGCTATCAACGGGAATGAAACAAAAAGCGAATATAGCAAGAGCTGTCGTACATCAACCGGCAGTTGTTGTTTTAGATGAACCTACAACTGGACTTGATATAATGACAACTCAAACCGTTATTGAGTTTATTAAGGGCTTAAAAGCAAAAGGTACACCGGTTATATTTTCTACACATCATTTAGACGAAGTTGCATTACTTTGTGATCGTGTAGCTGTCATTAACGAAGGTCTAAGTTGTTTTGATGGGACAATTGATGCCTTCAAATCACAAGGACGTAGTGAGACACTTAACCGAGCATTTATGACTATTTTGACGGAGAAAAATAATGTTTGAGGTATTTAAAAAGGAATTAAAAGAGCTGCTTCGAGACAAAAAAACATTAATGTTTATTATCGCATTACCGCTAATTATCTTTCCGCTTATTTTTGGTGTTTTAGGTTATTTTATGGTGCAAGCTCAAATTGATGCTGAC
>NZ_JBQSVO010000187.1:0-3578 GCF_052376275.1 Pseudoalteromonas sp. AOP7-A1-14
TTATCTACTCTTTTCAATCATGGACAAAGCTAGTGCTTCCGCGGCTTTTATGCCATCAATCCCAGCAGATAAAATGCCACCTGCGTAACCCGCGCCTTCACCTGCAGGGTATAAACCTTGAGTGTTAATGCTTTGCATACTCTTATCGCGCTTGATACAAATAGGTGATGAAGTACGGGTTTCTACTCCAGTTAATAAACCATCGTTAGTTGAAAAACCGCGGATTTTTTTATTAAACGCAGGGATTGCTTCACGGATTGCGTCAATAGCAAAACGTGGTAATACTTTCGATAAATCCGTTAATTTAATGCCTGGCGTGTATGACGGTTTTACATCACCTAATTCACTCGAATCTTTACCCTTTAAGAAGTCACCGATAAGCTGCGCAGGTGCGTCGTAATTACTACCGCCAAGTGCGTAGGCCTGCTCTTCTAATTTACGTTGTAACTCTATACCAGCAAGTGGATCACCAGGGAAATCTTCATCAGGGGAAATCCCTACCACAATCGCGCTGTTGGCGTTACGTTCACTACGTGAGTACTGGCTCATTCCATTGGTTACTACTCGGCCTTCTTCAGATGTGGCTGCTACGACAGTACCGCCTGGACACATACAAAAACTGTAAACTGTACGGCCGTTATCACAATGATGAGCGAGTTTATAATCGGCAGAGCCTAGAATCGGGTTACCCGTATTAGGCCCAAAACGACATTCATCAATCATTGATTGTTTGTGTTCAATTCTAAAACCAACAGAAAATGGTTTTGCTTCTACATAAATACCCTTGTTGTGAACCATTTGGAATGTATCACGGGCGCTGTGGCCAACTGCTAATATTACGTGTTTGGTATTGAGCTGCTCACCGCTAGAAAGCTGTAACCCTGTAACTTGACCATTTTCAAGTAAAATATCGTCAACTCGAGTGCTAAAACGGATTTCACCACCGAGCTCTACAATATGCGCACGCATTTTCTCAATCATGGTCACTAGTTTAAAAGTGCCAATGTGGGGTTTACTTACATAGCGAATTTCATCAGGAGCACCTGCTTTAACAAACTCTGTGATCACTTTACGACCATAGTGCTTGGGATCTTTGACTTGGCTGTATAGTTTTCCGTCGGAGAAAGTACCCGCACCACCTTCTCCAAACTGCACGTTAGATTCGGTGTTTAAGGCGCGTTTACGCCAAAAACCAAAGGTATCTTTAGTGCGCTCGCGCACTTCTTTACCGCGCTCTAATATAATGGGATTAAACCCCATTTGAGCAAGTACAAGCCCTGCAAATAACCCACACGGACCAAAGCCAATAACCACTGGGCGTTCTGTTAAGTTTATAGGTGCTTGGCCGACAAATTTATAACTTGTATCTGGTGCGAGTTTGACGTGTTGATCTGTACTAAACTGAACAAGTAATGCGGCTTCATTATCAATTTCAATATCTAAGGTATAAATAAGTAATATGGCCGTTTTTTTACGGGCATCGTAACCACGTTTAAAGATATTAAAGCTATGTAGTTGTGTTTTTTCTACTCCTAACTTACTGATTATAGCTTGTTCAAGTGCTTGTTCATCATGATCAAGAGGAAGCTTTATTTCTGTTAAACGTATCATAGTGGGATCTCAATTAAGTGTCTTAGCGAATAATTAATTAAATCGCTCACAAGATTGAGCATATTACGTTAAATTAAGCTGTGATGGCAGTGATTATTTATTGTATTTTTGTGGCGGTTGGGTATTATTCGCCTTCGTTTACTTCGTAATTTTGAGCATATAAAAAAATGGCTTTTGTCGTTACTGAAAACTGTATTAAATGTAAGTACACCGATTGTGTAGCTGTTTGCCCAACCGATGCGTTTTACGAAGGCCCCAACTTTTTGGCAATTAGTCCTATCGATTGTATTGATTGTGGTTTATGTGTACCCGAATGCCCTGCAGAAGCGATTTATCAAGAAGGTGAATTGCCTGATGGGCAAAAAAACTTTACTGAATTAAACGCAGAGCTAGCATTACTTTGGCCGCGGATCACGCAAATAAAACTAGCCCCAATAGATGCCGACAGCTGGAATGGTGTTGCTAATAAACTAAAACTAATTGAAATTTAAGTAATCCCTGCCTTATTTAAGTTGTTTTAAATGTAATCTAATTAAACGATTAATTATTTTAAAATTAATCGTGACATTAATCTTCGTCCTAATTACATCTAAATTTTGCGTTAGTCCTAAATTAACGGCAAACGTATTATCTAATGAGATTCTTTTATAAAACCCATATTATTAACTAACTATGGCGATACATGTGATGGCTTTAAGCATAAAGCTGAAGGGTGAGGGTGAATGGACATAAATCAGATAAAGTATATTGTTAAGCGTGAAAGAGTCGTATTAAATAGAGTAAGCGTATTTGTGTTACGTTTTGAGATGTTAAAAATGAGCACCCTCTAGGCGGGCGCTCAAATTTATAATGATATATTTAAGGTGTATAATAAATCGGCGAACCGGGGCCTACTGGGAAGCCAAATACGAAAACCCATAAATAAAAGAGCACCACCCAGCCTACAAAAAAGATCATACTGTATGGCAGCATAGTCGCGACTAAGGTACCAATGCCCATATTCTTTTTATACTTTGTTGCAACAGCGAGTATAAGTCCAAAATAACTCATCATTGGGGTGATAAGGTTCGTTACTGAATCACCAATACGATAAGCTGCTTGAATAGTTTCTGGTGCATAACCAATTAGCATGAGCATAGGAACGAAAATAGGTGCAGTCACTGCCCATTGTGCTGATGACGATCCTAAACTTAGGTTTACTAAGGCACACATTATTATAAACAGTACAAATACCTCAGGCCCTGTTAGGTTTAGAGCTTGTAAAAGTGCCGCGCCATTAATTGCTAATATAGTGCCTAAATTGGTCCACTTAAAAAATGCTACAAACTGCGCTGCAAAAAATACCAGTACAATATATAAGCCCATTGAGCTCATACTTTTACTCATTGCATTTATTACATCTTTATCATTTTTCATCGTGCCGACTACTCGACCATAAACAAAACCAGGAATACCAAAAGTAACAAATATAAATACCACAATTCCTTTAAGAAAAGGGGAGTGGGCTACTAAGCCTGTTTCTGGGTTACGTAAAATGCCATCATCAGGAACGATGGTCCACGCCAGTAATAATGAAACGATTAATAACGATAAACCTGCCCATTTTAAGCCTGATTTTTCTTTACTTGTTAATCCGCTTATATCGTTGTTAGGTAAATCATTACTGGCTTCATCAGGGTTATATTTTCCTAATCGTGGCTCAACTATTTTTTCTGTTACTAAGGTGCCAAGTACTGCAATGAGTAACACTGATATCATCATAAAATACCAGTTGGCTTCTGCACCGACTTGGTAGTTAGGATCGATCATTTGTGCTGCGGGTGTGGTGATACCAGCAAGTAGTGGGTCAATTGTGCCTAACAGTAAGTTTGCACTATAGCCGCCTGAAACCCCGGCAAAAGCAGCGGCTAAACCAGCAAGTGGGTGACGACCAAGGCTGTGGAATATCATTGCAGCTAGGGGGATCA
>NZ_JBQSVO010000188.1:0-3568 GCF_052376275.1 Pseudoalteromonas sp. AOP7-A1-14
ACAGATTGACACGCTAAAGCAGTTTAAAGGTGTACAGATTGACACGCTAAAGCAGTTTAAAGGTGTACAGATTGACACGCTAATTCACAGCTTGAGGTGTACGGGTTGACACTTGTTACACCTTTGCTTAAGGTGTAACAAAACAACATTGGTACACCTTTATGAATAACATGTCTGTGACAAAGTCAAATACCTTGGTAGATGCTAGCTATCAGCTGAATGTGCAAGCTCAAAAACTGGTACTGGCATGTCTGGGAAAAGTTGATTCACGCTCAGCAATACCCAAGGAAATGACGCTAACGGCACTTGAATATTCTGACTTAATGGGCATACCCAATGCGCGAAGAGACCTCTACAAAGCTGCTGACAGCTTATTTGACGCAGTGATCATACTGAAAGATGAGCATGAAGAAGTGAAACTCAGGTGGATTCAAAAAGGCGTAAAAAAATTAAAAGGTGAAGGCGCTGTCGTTATTACATGGACAGATGAAGTTCTTAAGTACATCAGTAGTTTACAAAATAGATTTACCACATACAAGCTGAGACATATCGCGGAGTTACAATCATCTCACTCAATACGCTTGTATGAGCTACTCATGAAGTTTAGCAGCACTGGTGAACGTGTTATCTATCTTGATGATTTCAAATCTGCGCTGGGAATTTCTGATAAGTATCCAACGTTTAAAGAGTTAAATAGACGAGTCATCAAGGCATCGGTTGATGAGTTAAACCAGAGAAGTGATTTAATAATCAGTTATGAAACAATAAAAAAAGGCCGCTCGGTCGCAGCCCTCTCATTTGAATTTAAAAAAAGTGCTCAGCTGAAAATGGACATTTAATTTTATAAATCAAATTTCTCCATTGTTTCCATTAAATTAAATGGTCTGTTTAGCTTTTCTAAATTTGAAAACCGTTCGCGTATACCTTCAGGTAAGACAAAATAATCAGCCTTAGTTCGTTCGTAAGCTAGAGGGATTGCCATAATCAATTGGTTATACTTTTCAAGTACTAACTGATCACTACTTTCTAAAGCCTGTAGCTTTGCAGAAAGTACAGTAAACAGCTCCAATTCATCATGCGTGCATAAGTCTTGAACCTTTGCATAATGATAAGAAAAAACAGTACTTAGTACATTCCAATCATCAGAAATATGCTTTACGTCATCTGGGGTTATAACTGCTTCTGTTTTCTGGCACTTTTCAAGCTTAATCTCATACGCTTTAATTGAGTTATGATATTGAATAGTAAGATAGTCTTTAAGAGTTTGCTCAGACGTATCCGCATATGTAAAAAATGATGCAAACACTGCAAAAAAATAAATTAAATATTTCATTTTGCAGCCACACAACCGTTGTATACGGCCTTCCAAAATTGTCTTTCTTTGCTTGTTTTGGCTCTAATAGCTTGAAGGCCTGATATCGTTTTTATTGTTTGTCTAGCAATACTAGGGGAGTCTCGTAATGCCTTATTAAAAGAATTAAAATCTGTTTGAGTAAGATTATAATGACTTTTTATCATACCATTACCAGCAAAAATATTTGCAAAGGTACCAACTACAATTGCAGAGCTAAGCCATTGATTAACACCTTTTATTCTTCTTATTTCTTTTACTGCCAATTTTCCACGCTCAGAGAATTCTAAGTCACTAATATCAGGGCATATCATATTTAACTCCTTGTTATTTACTTCCATTAAAAATAAAAACTACCATAAAATTTATTTAAACTGTTAATTAAATACCCTCACTGCGATTTGTCACCGTACTAGCCCATGTTATATATGTTCCTTAACGAGCTCACTGTGATTTGTCACCTTACCAGTGTGAAATGACGTTGCACTTCACGACTGATTTTTCTTAGATACCCACACAGGAAGTTCTAAATTATTCCCTTCAGCGAGCCACTTTTCGAGGGCCTCTTTTTTGTCTGCAGGGGCGTGATCTTCCCCCTCTAAATTAGCATAAATCTGACGTGTTTTTTCACTCTCTAAATCCGCATTAATTGCATCGCATAATTGCGTGATGTCATCTTTTTTCGGTGTCATTTTTCGCTCCTTTTTGCACCCGATTTAGGGGGTGCACGAACCACAATTTTAGCGCAGCGTTTAAAAATTGTGTAGTGAGTCCACATATATTAATCTATGTTCACACTCCCCCGCACCGAGTCACCGATGAATTTTGTTATTTTGCGAACACAGAAGTTAAAATCCAAGGGCGCAATTTGCCGCTCAACAAAGCATGCTTTTCGTGAGCAAGACACGCCCAACGCAGACCCCAAATTAACGCCAGAAAATACGCATATCGGCGCACAAAGTTCGGATGAAGCGATGGCGGCTGTCAATGCGCGTTTACCGGATAAAATTCGTAAAAATGGCGTGATGGCCATCGAGTATTTGATCACCGCCTCCCCAGAAGCGATGACCGCCAAATCACGCAAAGACCAGGATAATTATTTTCATGATTCGCTCGCCTGGCTTAAAGCAAAACACGGAGCTGAAAACGTGGTGTATGCGGGCATTCATCGGGATGAAAAAACACCGCACATGTACGCCTATGTCGTGCCCATTGACCCCAAAGGAAAATTAAACGCACGGCACTTTTTGGGAGGCGCTAAAGCGCTGAACGCCATGCAAACCGATTTTGCGCAACAGGTGGGTGTTAAACATGATTTTCAACGCGGCATTGAGGGCAGCAAGGCAACCCATCAGCGAGTTCAATCGTTTTATGGGCAGATAAATCAACCACAAGCACCGCTCACGGTGGACAAAGAACGCAAAGTTCTCAAGAAAGGCGTTTTCAGTACCACGGTGGAATCCGATGAGGAATACCAAGCCCGAATTATCCGCGAAGTGAACAAACAGATCCAACCCAGCGTTGAGAAAGCCCGTTTAAGCGCCTCAGAAACGCGTAAGCGGCACGAAATGAGTAAAACCCTAGGAAATGTATGCGAAGACTTGAAAAAGGCTCAGAATTCGATACAGGCGCTTTCAAGGCACTTTGACGGATTGGATAAAAATCAGGTCGCTGAGGTGATCAAATTAACTGAATCGCTTAAACGTCAGAATCAAACCCATGGGGCGATTTGTAGTCGTTCCAATAAAAATAAGGGCTACAGCCGATAATAAGCGACTATGAGGGCGAAGCCGCAGCGAGGAACGAGCGATAACCCAACGGTGTTTAACGAAAAACCAGCCTAACAACGCGATCACTAACGGATCACCCGATCCGATCTCCCTTCGTGCCCTGATAAACCAATCATGCACGACCTGTAAGCCACGCTAGCGCATTTTGATTGCCCCAATGATTCAGGCTTTGGGTTGGCGCTCAACGAGCGTTTAAAATCAACTCTGAGCGTAGCGAAGGCATTCTTGGGGTATGCCGGTACGAGCGAAGCGAGGGGAAAGGCCGGCAGGGGCAACGCCCCTAAGAGGGGATTTAAGCTCAAATTTCACTTAAATTTTTAGGTTATCCACAGGTGTTTTCCTTTTTAATCTCTCTTGTTTATTAGATCTCTTGTTTTTAGCACCTCTACAGGCCACGCCAACAAAGGGCTGTAGAGGTTAAGGGTGT
>NZ_JBQSVO010000189.1:0-3494 GCF_052376275.1 Pseudoalteromonas sp. AOP7-A1-14
GAAAGCGAGTTTATCGCCCGTCTGAACTCACAGCTCATAGTTGCCATTGAAGCTTATAAAAAAGAGCAAAGCTTTCACTTTACTCTTTTATTAAGCATTTAATATTATTAGTTTTTATTATTTTAACTTAATAGACTTAGCTTCAATATCAATTAAACCTTGCTTAAACAAACCGCCTATGGCTTTTTTATAGTTTGCTTTACTAGTAGCGAAGACCTTTTTAATAAGTACAGGATCTGACTTATCACCAATTGCTAAAACACCGCCTTCGTCTTTTAGCTTTTGCATGATTTTTTCACCTAGTTCACTTACTTTTCCCATACCTGGCTTTTCAAGTATCACGTCAATTTTGCCATCTTCACGGACTTTATGGATAAAGCCTGTTAATTTTTGGCCGATAAATAAATTCTTAAATACCATATTATAAAAAACCACACCAAAATGTGCTTCTTCAATCAATACTTTGTAGCCGATATCTGTTTTGCCAGCCACAATTAAATTGACTTCCTGAAGGGCAGTGTATTGTGGTTCATCTTTTGATAGAAAACGATTGAAATTACTAGATGCACAAATACGTGAGCTTGCGTTATCTAAGTAAAGACGTACCAAGTAGGAGTGGCCTTCTTGCATACGTGGTTTTTGTTCATTGAACGGGGCAAGTACATCTTTGTCTAATCCCCAATCTAAGAAAGCCCCAATGCTGTTGATTTCTTTAACACGAAGTAGGGCGTATTCACCAACTTGAGCAATCGGCTTTTTAGTTGTTGCTGTAGCAAGATTGGCATGATCAAGGTAAATAAATACGCTAATGCTATCGCCGGCTTCAAGCTCATGTTTAATTTCTTGGCTAGGTAAAAATACTTCACCTAAATCATGGCCATCAAGATAAGCACCTTCGTTTGATACTTCATTTACAAATAAGGTTTGGGTGGTTCCGAGGTAACTCATAATTATTCCTGCTCAGGCTTTTTTTTGCGACGCATGGGCGTATTAGCGTCTATATCAATAGGGGCTTTAATTGGCGCTTTTGGTTTTTTGGGGCTGGTTTTTCGCTTTGGTTTTATACTTTTTGAAACAACGGCTTTTTTATCTGTTTTAACTGATTCTGGAGTAACCTTTTTCTCACGTAAGCCTTTAAATTTACCGGTAAGGCCTTCGATAGTATGAAAAGTTAGTTCGTCATTTAAAAATGCTTTGATTGCTTTATAGCTCAGCCAATCTTTTGGTCCGACTAACGAAATCGCAGTTCCTTTAAAACCAGCACGGCCGGTACGACCTATGCGGTGTACATATTCCTCGGCGTGTTTAGGTAAGTCAAAATTAATAACATGAGTTACACTTAATAAATCTAAGCCACGAGAGGCTACATCAGTGGTGATCAGTACTTTAAAGTTTTCACGACTAAACGCATCCATAATATCGAGACGTTTATTTTGTGTTAAATCGCCAGCGAGTGCTTGTGCTTTAATGCCTTTTGCAGTTAATAAATCACTTAATCTTTGAGTATCAGAGCGCGTAGCAGTAAAGATAATACACTGTCCCACATCATCTTGCGTGACAAAATGCTTAAGTAGGGCTTCTTTATGATCTAAGTGATCTGCTAAATATAAGCTTTGTTTAATATCTGAATGCTGCTCGTTAGCGGCGCTTAGCGTAATTTGTTTTGGTTTACGTAATAAATTACGTGATAGGGCATCAATTTGAGCATGATCAAGTGTTGCTGAAAACAATAACGTTTGGCGTAATCGATGGTCGGCCAACTCATTAATCATTTTTATTTGTTCAGAAAAACCTAAGTCTAAAATGCGGTCGGCTTCATCAAATATAAGTAACTCAAGGCCACTTAACTGTAATGAACGTTGAGTCAGATGATCAGCCAAACGCCCTGGTGTGGCGATGACAAATTGCGGATCATTACGTAGTGCTTTAACTTGGTCATTAAAGTTTTCGCCACCGAGTATTTTTACTGCTTTTATATTAGTACCCGCAATGAGCAATCTAAGTTGGGTAAATACTTGGGTTGCAAGCTCGCGAGTGGGAGCGACAATTAATGCCCGAGGATCACGTTTACTGAGTGCTCTTTGCTTCATAACACGCTGCACGGCAGGTAATAAAAACGCTAATGTTTTACCTGACCCCGTTTTAGACTGAGCGAAAATGTCATGGCCTGCAAGTGCTGTAGGCACCGCATGGGCTTGAATATCAGTGGGCTGAGTGATCCCTTGGTGGGCAAGCTGCTTTTCAAGGCGTGTATCAATCCCAAGTTCAGTAAAATGCAATGTGTTGTTCTCCGATGAGCAAAATCAAATAAAATACAGTTTATTATAACGTAGATATACACCAAGGAGACAGGAAAAACGCAGTAACTTAGCTAGTTTTTGCAATTAAATGTAAATCGGGTAAAATGCGCGCCTGCGCCGGATTTACGATTCGGTTGTTGCCAATATTGGCTCTCAAAGCAAAATAGGAATCCCCATGTCTGCTGTACATAAAGATAATGTCACCAGTGAACACTTTGTTGTGTGCGCGCTCTATAAATTTGTTGCTTTACCTGAGTTTGAAGCATTACGTCAGCCGCTGTTAGCGGTAATGGAAGCCAATGAGGTACGTGGTACATTATTACTTGCCGCTGAAGGTATTAATGGAACGGTATCGGCTAAACGCCAAGGTATTGACAATTTACTCGCATGGCTTAGCACACAACCAAGCCTTGATAATATAGTGACTAAAGAATCGTTTGATGACGAATGCCCATTTTACCGTACTAAAGTAAAACTCAAAAAAGAAATTGTAACAATGGGTGTTGAGGGTATAGACCCTCTAAAAGCTGTCGGTAGCTATGTGAAACCAAAAGATTGGAATGCTTTAATCTCAGATCCAGAGGTTATCTTAATTGATACACGCAATGACTACGAAATTGAGATTGGTACTTTTCAAAATGCAGTCGATCCAAATACGACTACATTCCGTGAATTTCCGCAGTGGGCAAAAGAAAATTTAGATCCTAAAAAGCATAAAAAAGTAGCCATGTTTTGTACTGGCGGTATTCGCTGCGAAAAATCAACTGCCTACATGAAAGAGAAGGGCTTTGATGATGTATATCACCTTGAAGGTGGTATTTTAAAATATTTAGAAGAAGTGCCAAAAGAGGAAACCATGTGGGAAGGTGAGTGTTTTGTATTTGATAATCGCGTTGCCGTAGATCATGATTTACAAAAGGGTTCATACGATCAATGTCATGCGTGTCGTATGCCTATCACTGAGCAAGAAAAACAAAAGCCTGAGTACATGGAAGGTGTGTCATGTCATCATTGTATAGATAATGTTACTGATGAACAAAGAGCGCGCTTTGCTGAACGACAAAAACAAATAGAACTTGCACAAGCCCGTGGCGAAGGTCACATCGGTAATGAAGCTCAAGCTGTTTTACAAAAACGTAAAGATGCTAAAAAAGCACAAAAAGACGCTCAACGTCAAAAGTAGCTTTAATACAG
>NZ_JBQSVO010000190.1:0-3482 GCF_052376275.1 Pseudoalteromonas sp. AOP7-A1-14
TTGGGCTACCAGAATTGTCAGTGTTATTTTATTAATTCAATTACCTGTGCTAATTGGTGTCGGTTATTTAATAGCCCATTTTTGCTTAGACGAACGCGCATCTTAGGAGTTTCTAATGAAAACCACCATAACAGCTCTGCTTTTTTTCATGGCGCTTCTTTACTTTGTTAGCCCTTTTGAACTGAGTGCTTTTGATATATGGCAAGTCCCTTTATGGATTGCTGACTTAAGCTGGGCGGGCATGGAAGTATTTGGTGCGCTGTTTGCAGTTATTTCAATAGTAGCCGGGGCAGTATTGATAAGCCTTGGTATTGTTGGTGTATTTGCACTACTAGCTTTAATTTGTTTATTCGCCATTTTATTTGGTTTAAGTGCCTTTGCGTGGCCATTAATACTGATAGCCTTGGTCTGTTGGTTAGTGAGTGATAACAAAACCGTGGCTTCTTAAATTAACTGACTATTTTTTTATAAACATGTTAAATTTAGGGGGTTATTAATTTATATTTACACCTATACACATGTTTATACTAGGGGCTTAAATGATCAGTAAAAGAGTATCTTCTCTATTAACAACTATACTTATTGCAACAAGCTTTGTGGTTTTTAATGTAAACGCCCATAGCGGCCACAGCCATGATGATGGTGCAGTTAATGTAATGGTTAGCGATGCACAAGTGCGTGAGTTTTTACCTGCGAGTAAATCAACTGCTGGTTACTTAAATCTTATAAATCATAGTGATACCGCTATTACTTTAGTTAAAGCCGAAATAGATGGCCTAGGGCGCGTTGAGATTCATGAGCATCGCCATGTTGATGGTATGATGAAAATGCAGCAAGTTGAAAGCCTTGAAATAAAAGCCCATAGTGAAATAAAGTTTCAGCCAGGCAGCTACCATTTAATGGCATTTGAACCAGAAGAGCCATTAAAAGAAGGCCAACAACGCAAACTCACACTATATTTTAGTGATGGCAATAGAATTTTTACTCAAGCAACGGTGGTATCACTTGCCAGCCAAGCGGCGAAAAAAACTGAAGATACGCACTCGCACTCACATCATTAGGAGGTAAAATGTCACAACACAAAGGGAAGATTGTTACAGCACTGGTATTAATATTGATTGCTTTTTATGCTATCGCTATTTATTGGAGCAGTGAACCAAACCGAATCGATGTAGTAAGTCACGCTAAGCAACAGGCACAACAACGCGGTGAAGATTTTGTGACCGGCTATACAACCACATCAACACTTATTGAGGTGGCCAGCACTTTACTTAATAAGCCCGGTGGTTATCTATCAAATGATGTATTACCACCAAGTGTAATAATGGATAACATGCCAGCTTGGGAGTATGGGGCTTTAGAAATGACGCGCGATTTAGTGCTTTCCATGCGTAAAGGTTTTAGCCGTTCTCAATCACAGTCAACTGAGCACGAAGCGCTTAAAAACGCTCAGCCACAATTTAATATTAATTCAGAAGCATGGGCGTGGCCAAGTGCAGAGAGTGAGTACCAACAAGGCATTGATTTACTGATTGTCTATCGCAGCCAGATCAGTGACAGTGGCGATCGACAAAGTCAGTTTTATGCCCGTGCAGATAACTTGCGTGGATGGTTAAAAGAAGCTGAAAAGCGCTTAGGTAGTTTAAGCCAGCGATTAGGTGCAAGTGTAGGTCAAGACCGCCTTAACACTGATTTAGCCGGTGACAGCGCTGCACATCAGGCAACCTACAAGCCACTTGAAAACCAAACGAAAACACCGTGGCTTAAAATTGATGATGTATTTTATGAATCTCGTGGTGCAACCTGGGCTTTATTGCATTTTTTACAAGCCGTTGAATATGATTTTGCGGATGTTTTAGAAAAGAAAAATGCCCGTGTCAGTTTGCAGCAAATTATTCGTGAGTTAGAGGCCACTCAAGAAAGTTTATGGAGCCCGATGATTTTAAATGGTGATGGCTTTGGTTTTGTTGCCAATCACTCACTAGTAATGGCAAACTATATATCTCGAGCCAATGCGGCTTTAATTGAACTTAGCGAACTTTTAGCGCAAGGATAAAAAATGAAAAAGTATTGTTTAGCAGCCGCCCTTTCAATGGCATGTGTAGCCCCCGCCGTGCAGGCTGATACTTTATTGGGACTTTATATAGGTGCAGACGGTTGGCATTCGGATAACAGCGGTAGTTTTGCTGATAAAGGAAATATGCAAGCCTTCGATTTTGAAGATGAAACCTATACTAGTTATTATGCAGCTTTAGAGCATCCAATTCCGTTGGTGCCTAATATCAAGCTTAAGTATACAGATTTAGAGCTTAATGGCTCAGCTTCTCTAGATGAAGGTTTTGAGTTTGGTGATGCTGTGTTTCCTCTAGGCTCTTCAGTTAATACGGTTAGTGACTTATCACACGTTGATTATATTTTATATTATGAAATATTCGACAACGATTTAGTGTCTATTGATTTAGGTCTTAATGCTAAACAGTTTGACGGTGAAATTACTGTGCGTGACAGTGCAACAGGTTTAAATACAGAAACTGTAGAATTTTCAGGTTTTGTACCTCTTGCTTATGGCCGTGCCGAAGTGGGTTTACCGCTTACGGGGTTAAGCGTGTTCTTTGAAGGTAGCTTATTGGCAATAGATGACAGCAAAGTACAAGACTACCAAGCCGGTATTGCGTATGCATTACTTGATAACCTAGCGATTGATTTAGATGTTAAAGCAGGTTATCGCTCAATGACATTAGAGCTTGATGATATTGATGGCATTTATACCGATATCGACGCATCAGGCCCATTCGCGGGTGTGCAAATTCACTTCTAACAAATTAAGTTTATAGGCTTAATTTGCTTTGAGTTAGTAGATAACGTGGCACTATTTTTACTGTGCCACGTTACTGCAAACTCATCTCCTAGTGCTGTACTTACAGTTTTGGAGGGGTCATTAGACGTATCTTCACAAAGAGCAATAAAGCGCTCGATTCAATCGCTATCAGGGGAATTAACTCTGGTAACGTCACAACAAAAACTCATTGCCAGTGACATAATAGTTTCAATATTTTGCTGTCGCTTAATAAGCCGTAGCTGCTGACGTTTTTGTGCTCTACTTAATCGCGAACAGTCACTTTTTATTTGATACCCTAAGGGGTTCCTGCCTTGATTAACATAACGGTTGTCACTAGCTTCGCCTAACTTTCTGTGCTTTTTGCTAATACTGTAGCCAAGTTGAGATTCAATAATAGTGGCTCGATTAATCTTTGCTTGCGCTGCTTTTATACTCATCAGTTTTCTCATCAAGCTCAATCGGATTAATTTGTGTGGTGGTTTTTAAGTTATTTAAGCCCATTTTGACACTATTAGTTAAAATATATTTATTTAACAGTGCGAGATAGCCCCCTACAATCGGTGTGTTTACTTCGCCAATCAATTGGCAAGAAAGTATTGTCGTATTTTTCTCTTTTATAAAGCTAATGTTGCCATCAGCTATA
>NZ_JBQSVO010000191.1:0-3461 GCF_052376275.1 Pseudoalteromonas sp. AOP7-A1-14
GATTAGATACTCTATTTTACTTACTAAATCTTGGCTAATTTCTGCAGTAATCGTGACCTTTTCACGTTTAATATTTTCATTTGTAGTATCTGCAAATAAATTGAGCCATGAAGAAAGTCGGGTACTTTCTTTTACATAGCATTTTATGGGCATAATTGCTCTGATAGTTTCTAAAAAATGACTGTTTTCTTTTGCTTGTTTAGATAAAACTTGCTCTAAATGCTTATTTTCTTTGTTGGTTAAATATAACCTAAGCAATAATGTGAATAAGAGGAATGATAAAGATACTAAAGCAAGAGCTGGTGAGTAAGTATACATAATGATTAAAGTTGTTATGCCTAGCAAGCCTTCGACAATGGCAGAAATAAAACCACGACTTATCATTCTTTGGACTTCATTAAATGCTTCAAACCTAGATTTAATATCGCCAACATGGCGAGATTCAAAAAACGAAAGGGGTAAATGTAATAGGTGTCGCTGGATGTTCGCTTTTACTTGAAAGCCCAAATTTTTGTCTAAGTATAAAATTGCAGCAGAGCGAATAATATTGCTAAAAGTTGTTAGTAAGGTGACGGCAATAAATGCGATTAGCAACCATATTAACATTCCACTATCGGAGAGTGGAATTCCATGATCTATCACAATTCTAATATAGTAGGGGGATATTAAGAGGAAGCATTGCAGAATCAAGGCGACAACGAATATCTTAAATAATGAGGATGCGAGTCCTTCAATATTGCCAATGAATGCTCTGAGCGGCATCTTTACTCGTTCATCGGCTACAGTAAATGCAGGTGTTGGAGTTAACTCGATTGCAATACCGGTAAATGCTTCAGAGACTTGTTGCCAATCTAGTTTAACTTTTCCTTTTGCGGGATCATGGATAACAATGCCAGTTCTATTTACTGAAGCAAGCGTAACAAAGTGATTAAAGTTCCAATGCAATATTGCAGGTCCCCTTAGCTTAGATAGCTGTCCAAGCTCTAATTTTAATACTCGCCCAGATAGGCCAATATCATCTGCAATTTTTAAAATGTGCTTAACTGTTATTCCTTGAGTACCAACGGGGTAACGTTGTCGCATAGCAAGCATGTTTACTTTATAACCATGATAAAAAGCAATCATAGCTATACATGTGATACCACATTCAGCTACTTCACTTTGTAAGAAAAGAGGTAGTTTTGATGGTTTAAAGTCAATGTAGTCTGTGAGACGCATTTAAATTTCACTATTTAATTAAGTTAAGGACTTTTTCTGATTGCTGAGTGAGTAGTAATTTTATATCTGCGTTAGGTGACAGTTTTGAATAATTGTTAGCTTCTAATTTTAAATGTATTTTTTGTTCTTTATTATTTTTATTACTACCAATAACCATTGTAACTATGCCTTTTAATTCATCATTGCTGACAATTAAAGTAACGTGGTCATTTACATTAATGCTCATATTTTTATTGCTAGAAATCCAAAAAGATAACTCATTTTCTGAAGTGGTACTTAAAAGGTAACCAAGAGGTTCAAATGGTTGTATTATATTTTTTTCGATTAAAGAATGAAAAAACAAACCATCGGAAGGAGATCGAATAACCTCTTTTTCTAACTTACTATTACTATCAAACTTAGAGATAGTAAGTAGCTGTTGATTTTTTTTAACGCTCTCACCATCTATCGCAAAGTGCTTATTTATAACCACTACTTCATTATAAATAAGCGGGGTATAGTGTTCAGATGAGACCTTGGCGTCAAGACTTCTTTTTGTTGATAAAGTTAGAACATTAATAACTAAAAAGCTAAATACGAAAATTGCGATTAAAGCTGAAATAGAATTATTTATAATTTTAGGCTGTTTTATAAGCGACTTCCCTATATCACTCGATTTATATTGATTTCTAAGGGCTTCTTTACGGAACATATTAACTATAGACATAGTATTAACTTACTTTCTTGATGGGAATATCACCCACAGTACTATTGTTATTCATATAGCTTAGCGGGCAACCCATTTGCCAGCTATCAAGAGTCGTAAAGCCTTTTATCCAGGTACTAAATTTTTCATTGTTCAATGTTAGTGTGCCATCAGGATTAATTTTACCAATATTATTACGATCATCATCTAAAGCAACGGTACACTTATTGATATTACCATTGGCTCTAATTCCTAGTGAATTAGGTTTTCCTGCATAGCAAATATAATGACCCATACTATCTAGTTTTTTACTTTTTTTGGAGTAGCGGTTTGTTAAATCTTTTGCTAATTCTTTTGCTGTTCTTTTTGCTGTCAAATCCTGAATGGCTACTTGATTATCGCCACCAAGATTTGATATCTCTTTAAAGAAAAGTCTAAATCTAGCATCACCTTTGAGTGTTTCATCGAAACGTTTACAAAACTTCAATACACTTTCATGATTTAAGTCTGTAATGTGTATTCGTAGTGTTATATTGAAATCTAGATCTGTAGCTGAAGCATCTAAAAGTCGACTCCAGATACGGTCAAAACTACCTCTTCCATTACGTGTTAAGCGTGTTGTGTCATGTGATTCTTTATCACCATCGATAGAAATTTGAAAACTATTTTGTTTTAACTCAACAAGTTTTGTTAATGTTTTGATGTCTAGGAGAAAGCCGTTGGTGGTTAAATCACCAGATACTTTACAGTTATACTCTTTGGCCAATGACTGACTATATTCAGCAATTTCAAAAAGTATATCTTTTGCTAATAAGGGTTCACCACCAAACCAGCTTAGAGATAAATATTCTAAATTAGGCATTTTATTACTGATTAATATTTTAGTTGCGTCAATCAACCAGCGAGGCATTTTCCCTATTTCAAAATCTTCATAGCAATATACACAGCGAAAGTTACATTGCTCTGTTGGAAAAATGATAAGCTGAAGTTTTTTATTGCTAAGGCTATTTACGAGTTGCTGCCTAGCAAAACCTTTAATCTGATTGGATGAATTTGTCATATTACCCCCTTTGCTTTGGTTGCGCAGACTACTTTAATGGGAAGTAGTCTGCGTGATAGTTACAGCTCTTGTTGAGAACCACAACTGCCATTTACAGTGTTACCGCAGCCCACATTTCCTTCTTCGTCTTCTTCTTCTGGAGAAAAACCGCCTGCAACAGCATCTGTAAGTTCTTCACTTAGTTCAATTTCACCTAATTCATTTAATTTAATTTCTTCACTTTCTATATTTTCAAATTTATTGCTCATTTTATTTTCCTTTAAATTTTTGTTTCCCCTTAATGGGGTAAAGTGAGTGTGAGTTAAAAAAAAGAAATAGATAACTGTAATAACTACGAGGTTTTTAAAATAAAATCATTTAAATAGTTTGATATTTTAGGTAGCCAAACGTTCGAGGTCGGTTTTGTTTTGTTTTTGATGTTAAATAAAATTTCAATTCTATTCTTTAATATTTTATATTCGGTTCTTTCATACATTCTAAGTAGTTTTTCTTTATTGC
>NZ_JBQSVO010000192.1:0-3253 GCF_052376275.1 Pseudoalteromonas sp. AOP7-A1-14
GTTGAGATAAGTGCTTTGGATAATATTCTATCTACAGAATCATAAAATTCGATCTGCTCATTTTGTTTAACTGGTTTTAGAGTCGATAAAATATTTTCAAGGGCAAGTTCAACCGATAATAAACCGGATGCATTAAAGCAATCATTCATATATATTAATTCTTAATATTCTTTATATAATTAAAACAATACTTACAATGTCAATGCTTTACAATAGAGTCAGTTACTATTTTTGTTTTTTACTATTACTTAATATAAATAGTGTGGTGGCAAAAGAGAGTGTTCATATTGCGGTTGCTAGTAATTTTAAGGCGCCATTAGAGCAGTTGCTTAAACAGGCCTCATTTTATAATAATATTGATATAAAAATATCAGCAGGTGCAAGTGGTGTGCTGTATTCGCAAATTATTCATGGTGCGCCGTTTGATATTTTTTTATCAGCTGATGCTAAAAGGCCAGAGCAACTCAGTGAGCAAGGTTTAATTGTTAACGGTAGTTTGAAAACTTATGCCACAGGAAAGCTAGCCCTTTGGCAGCCAGAGGCACATTCAGAGAATCCTTATATTGCGATAGCCAATCCACGTTTATCTCCTTATGGAGAGGCCGCAGAATATTACAATAATCACTATTTAAAAACTGGTTTGACGTTTGCTTTAGCAAACAATATTACACAGGCATTCCAATTTGTAGATAGTGCCAACGCAAGGCTGGGTATAGTTGCCTTAGCTACATTAAAAGCGGCTAATCAGTTACAGCCCGATAGCAAATACGAAGCTTATACGCTGATTCCTGAGACGCAATACCCAGCAATTATCCAGCAAGCAGTAATTTTAAAATCAACTGATAACCTTGCCTTAAGTAATAAAATAATGAATTATCTACTTTCAATAAAGGTGCAAACACAGATTGCTGAATTTGGCTACAAAAAGGATTAATAGTGCATGCTAGACACTGATTTAACCGCATTATTACTCACCATAAAACTGGCTGTTATTACTTCATTATTACTATTGTTTATTTGCTTTCCAATTGCGTGGTTGTTATCAAACTATCAGGGGCGTTTTAAAGCTTATTTTGAAGCCATCATTGCTTTGCCGTTAGTATTACCACCGACTTTATTGGGGTTTTATTTATTGGTCGCATTTTCACCAAATAGTATGCTTGGACAGTTTTGGCAAAGTGTAACGGGCCAGCAATTGGCTTTTAGTTTTTCGGGGATTGTTTTAGGTTCACTCATTTACTCATTGCCTTTTGTTATGCAGCCTTTATTAATTGGCTTTAAACAAATAAATGCTCATTATAATCAGGCGGCTATTGCGCTTGGTTTTAGTGCGAAAAAGCGGTTTTTCTTTTTATTAATACCGCTTCTTAAAAGTACTATTTTAAGTGCTTTTGCACTTGGTTTTGCCCATACATTAGGAGAGTTTGGCTTGGTATTAATGATAGGGGGTAATATACCTGGAGAAACACAAGTGGTTTCGATTGCTTTATATGATCATGTTGAGTCTTTAAATTACCAAGCAGCACATGAATCGAACCACCGACCCCTACCATGTCAAGACGTTAGTTTAATTACTTCTATAAATAATAATCTCCAGTAAATATAATGAATTGCATATTATTACAATAACTTAGATAAAATTTAGTTAATATTAAAATCTGTTTTTGAGTGTTTTACGAACATTTAAAGCTTGATCTGGGCACTATTTAGGCACATTATGAAAATGTCAAAAATGACTACTTATTGTTCTGGTGCTGAATATGATTGATGAGAATGTTGAAGGCAAATTAAAAAAGATCGATGAATTATTAGACAGGTCTACATTTGAGTATATTGTCGCAGAAAATATTACCCTTGAAAAAACCATAGATAATTTAATCAGTAATATAAATTTATTTTCGTTTTTAAAACCAAGTTCAAACGACAGCTTTGATACAATTACTACTTGGAAACTTGATGCTTATCAAGCCCCGATAATTGGATATAAAACTGATAATGAAAAGTTAAAACTAGTCTCTGGCTTATTTACATTTCATAAAGTTTGTCGACTTCAAGAACAGTCAAATCAACTTGTCCCATGTTTGATCCTTCCTAATCGTCCGACACCCGATCTTAGACGTTTAATTTTTCTTAATGATATTGTTCGACTACTTTTTAAGCAGTACTTTAATGCATCCGGCCCTTTAATCTCAGAGTTACTTATTGGCTTATTCAAAGGTGAACAACCAGTAATTGATTCAACAGAATGGCGTACCTTATTTCCAGCTATTAAAACAAAAACAGAATTATGTAAATGGCTTAAAATTAGTACAAAAGTGATTAAATTATGACGGGTACGCTAAAAGTTAAGCTTCTTGAGCATATTGAGTTGTATTGTAAAGGGGTAAACTTGGAAATCAGTATCGAGGATATAAAATCTGACTTTGATGATTTTACTTCTCGCATAAGTGCCCCTGAAGATTTGAGTGGTTTATCACAAGTTTTTTTATTATTAAAAAGGATGAATGATGCGTCACAGAAGCTATGGGAGTTTACTAAAAGTGAGCTATGTCTTCCTGAGTATATTTATTATGCCTTTAATGAGTATGGAGTTGAGCTAGATGCAAGCTCAAGAGAGAGTTTTAATCGCAGCACATATAAAAATGGTTGGTGCAATGAGATACCATTCTATGTATTACTTATTAAATCATATGAGTATAAGCAAGATTCAAAATCATTAAATCTTCTTGCTAATTTTATTGGTAATTATTTTAAAACAATACATACACTCATCGATCCTGAATTAGCTACAAGCTCATCAACAAGAGAAGCTGAGGTTTGTAATAAGTTTCGCTTATTAATGAAAAAGTCCAATATAGCCTTCGAACCAGATAAAGATAAAATATTAACAAACTACCTTGATTCAGCTTCGTCAATCGCGAGTAAGTTAGAGTCAATTATTAATAATGATATATATACTAATAATGTAACGGATAGAGGTTATTTAAATACTTTAATTCATTTTTATAAGAATGACTGGCAACCAGCTCGGCTGTATAAAAGAGGAGGCCGTTACAGAGGCTCCATCGCTAAATGGTATAAAAAACCTAATACTTTACCTATTACTGGGGCTGTTGATAATTTGTCAGTTTTAATACCATCTTTAAACTTTTTATCAGATACAGAGGGACTTAACCCTGAAGATTCTGAGGTTCAGATGCCTTTTGTAATTGATAACAATGAAAGCAATACTGAAAGAGATAAAACCGATCAC
>NZ_JBQSVO010000193.1:0-3229 GCF_052376275.1 Pseudoalteromonas sp. AOP7-A1-14
GGTTCAAGTTTAGTGATTACTAAGCTTGAACTGTTTTTATTTTGCTACCACGCAGTTAATTGGCTTACAGCCGATATAAATTTAAAGCCTGATCAAACAGGCTAAAACCGAATCTTTATAATTGTGTGTGAAGATGTTGTCAAAGGCGGTTCAAGTTTAGTAGTTACTAAGCTTGGGCTGTTTTTTTATTTACCGCCGCGCAATTATTTGACTTAGAATCAGTATAAACTCAAAGCCTAATTTACTGGCTCAAATAAAGTTTTTTATGTAAGCAACAAAAAAGCGCTAATTAAGCGCTTTTTTTTTGCCTATAATTTATCAATAGTGTTAAATACCAATAGTCTGAGACTTTACCTATTACTTCTCTTATTCCTATTTTAATATTGCCGATAACTGAGGCATATAAATCGTCTGGAGTTAATCACAGATTTAATATTCGTATTCAATGATGCTTAAATTATTTAGGCTAGTTTGTGTAAAGTTAGTAGTTAAGAAAGGGTTTAATCGTCAGGTGGGTACTTGCAGCCTTTATTATTAAAACTAAAGGCTATCAACTCTAATTGAATTTAAATAGCCTTTGTTTATATAGTTAACTTATCAGTAATGGGTGAGTCATGGTTGATTTAATGTACTGGAAATAAAGCAAATAAACCATCGATAAGCGTTCCTTGCCATACCAGATAATCGTGGCCGCCTGCATACTCTCTATAACTTACATCATAGCCTTTAACTTTTAGGATATCTCGCAAATGTCTACTTCCGTCAAGTATGCCCTTTTGACCGTTTCGTGCACCTTCAAAAAGCCCGGCACTGATAAAAAATCTGATAGGTAAAGTTTTAGAATTCATGATCTTTTCAGAAAAATAATATGTTGTTAGTGATTTATTATTTTTAGGGTCCCACCAATATGAACCACTTAAGGAAATTACATTACCAAAAATATCAGAGCGCCTAAAAGCATTAGTAGATGCACCAATACCTCCATAGCTTGATCCAGCCAGCACTCTTTGTTTTGCTAAAAATTGAACTGGCGACGATTTTTCTATAGTTGGTAGTAACTCATTAGTCAGCATTTTAGTAAAATCAGCATTACTGGGTAATTCTTTGCCTCTAGTTTTACTATCTAAACTTTCGATAAATATTGCTTCTATAGGAGGAAGAGAACCATTTTTTACTAAGGTATTGAGTTTTAAGTTTAAGTTAATTTTTTCTAGATATTTAAGTCCATCAAACATTAAAAGCTGAATTGCATCAGACTTTGTTACATCACCAAATCGATAAACTTTAATAGTACGTTTATTTTTTAATATCTCACTATTTAGTTCAAATGATAAAGGCGGTGTCGGAACTTCGTCTAATAAGGTTGCTGGGTATTGAGGCGGGGCATCATTTAATTCTACAACAGACTTTTGTTCATATTTTGTTTTTGCGTTTTTAGGAAAATAATTTGGATTATTAAGATCTCGTTGCGCCGTTGCAAGTAATGCGACTCTTTTTTCATAAGACCCTGCGTTAAATTGTGGTACATCAGGTGCTAATTTATAAGAAAGCCGTGTCGTATTTGGCACTTTATAGCTCTTATACCAAATATTTGATTGTTGAAGTCGCTCCATCCAGCCATGATTACTAGCAGGGGCTCCAAAAATAAGCACATTGTTTTTCGCACCTTTGTAAATAAATGTTATGAGAGTTTCATCATCAACCTGCTCGATTAATGGAGAGCCATTTTTTATAAGTTTATTCCATATATCTTCAGTGCTAACACCGGATTTAAGCATCGAGAAAGCTTGATTTATTAATTTACTGTCGGTTTGTTTTATATAATTATCTTGCTCAGCCTTGCTAACAATTCGGTTAATTTTTATTTCTGGAACTGATCCTGAATATATCATTTTAGGATGATCGTAATCAGCAATAAAGTGTAGCCTAGCTTGCTTCGCATTTTTATCTAATACTTTTCTAATAGGGTTTGATTGTTGATCAATTAAAGAAACGTCTGTTTTGTTTTCAGCAGTAACAACCGCATTAATATAACTTCCTTTATCTACCAAAAAAGTATACGTTTTTTTTGTTTTATCTAGCGTTATTTCACTCTGCTTTGAGTGAGCATTACTTGTGAACCAGAAGGTTAATGTAATGAACAATAAAGTACCTAAGCGCATAGTCTTCCTTAAATCGTTAATTATTATATTTAATCGCAAGCTCTTTGATTATTAAGTTAACAAAGACTAAAACCGCCCAATATAATGATAATCGTTTTTATTTGCGTTTATTATGTGATGATTGTTATGATAAATCAATACAAATATAGGACTGTTGTTAAAGTGCGATTTACTTTTACACTTAAATTTTAAGGTATCTAAATGAAACGGATTTTTTTAATTTGTTTGTTTTTTACACATTCTGTTTATGCAAATACTGATTACCCATTATTAGTTGATATTAACGGGAAAAGTATATTATTGAATAAAAAACCTACACGAGTTGTTGTATACGATTTTGCCGCACTGGATACTCTTGATTTAATGGGGATCGAGCCAATTGCTATCGCTGACGGTGTTTTACCAAATTACTTGTCTGCGTATAGAAATAAAGAAAAAATGATAGCGGGGAGCTTATTTAAGCCTAATATTTCGGTACTCAAAAGTTTAGAGCCTGATTTAATTATAGTAGGGCCACGTTCGAAATCTGCATTAAATGATCTATCTAAAATAGCTCCTACAATAGATATGAGCGTTTCACCGCACAATTTCTTATCTGACATATCTCGGAACTTAAAGGTTTACGGAAAAATTTTTGATAAACAAACCATTGCTAAAAACTATACGCAGAAACTTCAAACTAAGGTAGAGAAATTACGACGTAAGGGATTAAAACAGGGGAGTGGTTTAGTTTTATTTACCATGAAAGATGAATTTATCGTTCACAGTCCAGGCGATCGTTTTGGCATGATTTATAAACTAACAGGACTTGAATATGATCATCACCTGACTGATAAAGTATTTAATAAAACCACTACAGATACACCCGATCTTTCGCTGCTGGAGCAAGGAATGGCTCAGAACCCAGACTGGTTAATAATACTCGATCGAGGTTTAGCAACTGGAGGGAGTAGCCAAATTGGTAAAGCATTTGAAAAGTATTCTATTATTCAAAGTTCTGAAGCTTGGACAAAAAAAAATGTATTTTATCTAAATGCAAATCAGTGGTACTTACTTACAGGTGGCTA
>NZ_JBQSVO010000194.1:0-3154 GCF_052376275.1 Pseudoalteromonas sp. AOP7-A1-14
TTTAATATCAATGATATGTTTTAAAAGTCGGTACGATTTATGTTACTCAACACTTTCATACAATACCGAAAGGATATATATAAAATATAAAACACAAAAAGGATTACCAATGAAATATAAAACGGTTTACCTCGCATTATTATTATCTACATCAAGCTCATTTGCAGCAGATGTATTAATGAAAGAAAAAGCAATCTTTGTTGACCAGTTCGCTATTACTCCATATACGGAATCATCAAGTAATATAGAAAAAACTAATGTTAAACGTGAAGCTTTAAGTACAATATCAACTACTCCTGATGGCAGCCAATATATCAACTTAGCGACAGACGAAGATTTACGTATTTTTAAATCTGCGTTAGATAAAGTGCGTACTTCAGCTTTAACTGAACAAGAGCTATCTGCTTTAGTGGGCTATATGCCAGGCAGCCCAGTAGAGGAAAATGAAATCACGCCTTCTAATGTACATGGTTCTGATGGGCGAACTAGAGTCCAATATACGACAGTCAGCCCTTATAGAAATATTGGTAGAATTAGTTCTGGGTGTACTGGTGTATTGGTTGGTCCAAAGCACGTTTTAACAGCAGGCCACTGTATAGCACCAGGAAACGGAACATGGATAAACAACTTAACCTTTAGCGCTGGGCAGAATGGATACTCAAAACCATTTGGTACACAGAGCTATACTAGAGTGCTTACAACTCCAGGTTGGTTTTACGATAGTGACCCAAGTTTAGATTATGGAATGATTATCCTTAAATCAGCCCCTCACAATGGTTGGAATGGTTATGGGATATACGCTGGTAATGGTACGTATACAGTAACAGGTTACCCAAGCGATAAACCGTTTGGGCAAATGTGGGGAATGTCAGGCAGAACGACTTCCGATACTAGCCATATATACTATTCGTTAGACACGTATGGCGGACAAAGTGGTAGTGGTATTATGGATTCAGGTAATAATGTAAGAGGTATTCATGCCTATGGTAGTGCCAACCAAAATTTCGGAACAAAAATAGATTTAACAATTTTCAATAAAATCAAAGAGTGGGTTGCAAGTTACTAGCTTTAACGACTCTATAAATTATAAGACTGGATTACCTTTATCCAGTCTATTTTCAGATAATAAACTAGACAGCCACCTTAATAAACTAGGCCACCTTAATAAACTAGACAGCCATCTTATTGAGTAAATAACACCCTAATAAACTAGATAGCCACCTTGTTGAGTAAATAAGACTGCGCTACTAAGCTTACTCTTTTGGGCTAAAACTTATCTCTTTATCGATTATCACTTGCACATCTTGCATTAAGCGAGCATTTATCACTATTAAGCCTACATTACACGCATAAATATAACTGCAAGATTGCAGTTATAGTGTAAGCGTCTAGCTAACGACACCTAGCTTTGCTTAATGTTCCAAGGTAGCAGTGGCTCAAGGTTATCTGGCTGCTCAGCAATGCGCTGTAAGCAAGTAGAGATATAGTCATGCACTACAAGGTCATTGGCCTTTGCGGTTTCAACAAGACTATAAAGTATGGCGCTGGCATGTGCACCATTGCAGGTATTTGAGAACAACCAGTTTTTTCGCCCTATTACGAACGGTTTTATAGCTCGCTCTGCACGGTTATTGTCAATACTGAGCCTGCCATCATCAAGGTAGCGCCGAAATTTCTCAAACTGATTTATCGCATAGGTAATTGCTTCACCTAGCGCCATTTTAGGTGGGATTTTATCTTTATGCTTGAGTAACCATTGATACAATTCATCAACGATTGGTTTGGCTTTTCTCTGCCTTATCTTGAATTTTTCATCATGCGATTTATCTTTGATGGCTTGCTCAATACCGTAGAGCTTGCGAATAAGGTTAAGTGCTACATCCGCTTTAACGGTTTTTTTATTATTGCCTTTAGCCTTGATGAATTTACGGCGTATATGCGCTAGACATGCAACCAGTGTTGCCTTCGTTTGCTCGTAAGCCTTGTAGCCGTCAACGTGCATGTAGCCTTCGTAACTATCAAGGAAATCAACCGCACATTGGCCTGCGCGACTGTTATGGTAATCAAACAGGACAATATTAGTGCCTTTACCTGGTTTATCATCGCCGCAACAATACAGCCACATATAGCTGGTTGCTTTATCTGCATTAATGACGTTTAACGGGGTTTCATCGCCGTGAATAACCGGTTGAGATAGCAACACGTCTTTTAAGCGTTGATACAGAGGGGACAACAGGTCTGCGCAGCGCAACATCCAGCTCGACATGGTTTGTCTGCTCAACTCAATACCAATATCGCCTAACATGGTTTCTTGGCGATAAAGTGGTAAGCCAAACTGGTATTTACACATGATTATTTGGCTCAGCAAGCTGGGCGTTGCGATGCTTTTGGGAATGGCTGTTGCGGGCATGAGGGCGGTTTTTACCACACTTTCAATGCCTTCACGCTCACAGTGACGGCACGTATATTTAGGGCGAATGGTTTTGATGACTTTGATATGCGCTGGCACAAACTCGAGTGCTTCACTGCTGCTTTCACCCATTTTGTGAAGGGGGCTTTGACAGCAATCACACATTTTGTCATCCTCTTCGAGGTCAACAACCACCTCAATTCGCGGCAACTGCGCTGGCAGTGGCCGGCGTTTCGGTTTGGCTTTTTCTTTCTTTACTGAGGCCGATGTGGCCAATAGCGCTTTATCATGTTCATCGAGAATATCTTCTGCTTCATTGAATACTTCGCCTGCACCCGGCATCTTTTCAGATTTTTTGGCGTACTCTTTGGCTAATTTCGCGTTATAAGCTTGTAGCAATTCGTGAATTTGCGCGTCTTTTTCAGCTAACTTTTCATCCATATGCTGTTGCAACTCAAGCAACATGCGCTTGAGTTGTTCTGGGTCGTCAGGAAGTGAGTGTGCATCAATTTTCATGTTCGCAATTTAACAGAATTTGACGGTGTTTTCTTGCTTGACGCAAAGATAAAACAGACGGTGTGGCAACGATCATTTACTGCCAATATGATCGATTAGATCATCGATTTATACCGCAACTCTTCATGACCAAGCACATCATATCCCGACAACAACCAATCCAGTTGCTCTGGACTGAGCTCAAATTCTTGCAGACTGGCTTTGGTTGGCCATTTGAACGTTTGCTTT